>JABEUO010000188.1 GCA_013044415.1 Acidimicrobiaceae bacterium | reverse complement strand
TAGTCGGAGATCTCCTGCTCTAAAAGGTACTTTGCCAGGGTAAGTCGGACGTATTCATCGCTATGGTTACCGATTTCGGAGAGTATTAGCTGTGCACGCTCGGCTTCGAATGCCGCTTCATCGGAATCGTTGATCGAATTTTTTTGAGCCCTGAGACCGCCGATTTCTTGGGCCACCATATTTCGTTCACCCTCGCATTCTTCACGGCGTGAGTTCAGCTGCTCGATCTTGGCATCTATGTCGACATCAGCAAAGGATTCAACCTCCCGTGCCAATTGATCCAATGGAATGCCATGAGCGGCGATAAGGTCATCTTCGATTTCGCCGACCTCAGCCTCAAGCTGCTTTACTCGATCTGTTCTTTCGATAGCTTCCACTAGCGAGGACTCATCGTCGAAGCCGGACTCGCTGACCAGCCACTTAATGAGTGCCTCGGCTTGGATTACCGACCTGCTAATCCGATCGAAGTCGTCAGCCTTTTCGCTGCGCTGCTCGAGGAGCGCTTTTTGGGTCGCGGCGGTGTTTTGAGCGATGGTTAATCTGGCCTGTAAGGCATTGATCGCAACTTCGGTGTTCGATTCCTCAATTCCAAGGTGGGGCAGCACCCGCAGTACGACATGGAGGCTATCTTCGATTTTCAAGTTACGGCGCTCGATGCCGCTGACCCTAAGGCGCTGTTCTTTGAGGTCCAGCGAAATGTCTTCGATCTCCTGGATGGTCGATAAGAGATCAGAAACGTCGGCGGGTAGGGTGTCGGCTGGAATTCCCAACGGAACGACCGCCTCTGACCATTGGACGCTCCAGTTGTCGTGATCCTCGACTGCCCTTTGGAATGAGGCTTCTTGGCGTTCTAATGTCTTTTGACTCTCCTGTAGCGACCTCTCCAGTAATAGTCGCTTCTCACGTACTTCATCCGAGGAGTAACAGGTCTCCTCCGCGCGGGCGAGCAGACCCGCCAGGCTCAGTGACCCAGGGGGTTGGTCGCCGACCTCGTTTAGAAGCAACCGAATGTCCACTTTGGATCTTTCGATCGTCTCCTCTAAAGAGCCAGCTTGGCTCTCGAGCACTTTGAGCCTGCTGACCCCTTCAGAGATAGCCCGCATATTGAGTAGAAACTCATCCATCGACTGACGACTGCCGGCTTCGATGCCGTATGGCTCCCAAAGGTTGCGCCACCTGTCCAGGGCGTCTGAGTGATTACCCTTGGCACTCTCAAGTGTACTCTGAGCCGCCTCGATGCTTAGCTCTTCCGCACTTATTAGGGCTTTTAGGGTCACTTGATGCTCCACGGCTTCCGCTTCGTGACGGAGCCTGTCGGCGATTTCATCTGCACCTTTAACCGAGTCTTCATATGCTCGGTCGAGGGGAAGACCTCTGCTCCAGGCCTCGGCTGGTAGCTGGTCGGTGGAGCCTTCCAGCCATAGTTCTTTGATTATTTTCCAACCTTGGTCACGCAAAGTTCGGGCGGTGGCAAGTTGCTCTGCCGAAGGTGGGTCTAGCAGGAGTTGATGCGCCTTTAACTTCTCATTCAGTTCGGCGAGATCTGCCTCGTGACGATTCAACTCGGCGAGAGCTACATCGTAGGCGGACTTCGTTTCGACGACAATTCTGTCGAGTTCATTAACGCTTCCCAAAGTCGGCAGGGGGACGGAATCGGCGCTACGGACTTCAATATTGACCCCGAGGGATGCAAGCTCTGCACTCGTGGTTACCAGGGAGTCTGCGATCTGCTTTTTCAGGTCATCCAGGGTCGATTCGAGCTGACCCTCTTGGCGGATCCGGGCGATGGCCGAGCGTAGGTTGGAGACGTCTATGGCATGTGGGACCTCCTTCAATTTGTCTTCGAGCCGATTGTGGAGGTGCTTCGTATTCTCTAATTCGGTGCGGGACCTTTCTAAGGCATCTTTTACTAGTGTCGAGTCGTCGCTCAATCTCCTTATCCGAGACCGTTCAACGTCGCTAAGCTGCGGTATTCCATCGGGGCCCCTTCTGCAGCCTTCGGGCACCCTAGCGAGTAGCGCTTCTAGAGAACGTTCGAGGTCCCCAACTTTTTTGTTGAGGCCCGGCAGGTCCGTCATGTTCTGCTTGATCGCCCCTACCTCCTTGACCAGGCCCTCAATTTCGGGGGCCTGTGCGACCAGTGCCTCGTCGAATTGGAGTTTGGAGAGTTTCTCGTCGAGGGATTCTAGGTCCGCCTGGAATGAAGCCAGGGTGCTATTTCCTTCTCGGCGGTCCTCTTGGGCCGACTTAAGTTGGGTGGCGATAGCCTCGGGGGCTAGTGGACCCTCTTCGGTGAGTTCTAAGAGGTTCCGCTTGAGGCTTCGCCTCCGTTCCATCGGTACCCTCACCTGACGGATCCTCCTAGTCAGGTTGAGTTCTTCGATGAGCTCTTTGTACCTCGACTCCAGTCTCTTTTCGAGTCCCTCGGCATCCTTGAGCTTCGCTTCGACACTCTCTGCCGCAGATGCGCTTTGGCTATGCTCACGTATCTGCGCCTTGGAGTCTCTGAAGCGGGCGATTGCCTCGTTGATTAGTGGTTTAGAAGCCGAGGGCTTGAAGAGTTCGCCTACCTTTGCGTTTATTTTGGCCATAGTGGAGTTGAGCTGGGTCAGCCCGGTACCAGCAGCGAGTAGCGCTCTGCCGAGTTCTCCTTCACCCTTGAGGAGGGCTTCACCCCCTGAGACGATCTCCTCGTGACTGATCGAGAAGATCGTTCGATAGGCTTCGGGGCCGACGCCCCCGAGTAGTCGGGCCATTGTCTCTTCGGCAATTGGTTGATCGGAGGGGGAGATCAAAGAGGCATTATTGCGCTTTATTCGAAAGACCTCGAGTTCCACCCCGTCGTTTTCCCGCATAGTAGCCCCAATACGCAGATCGGAGTTGGAATGGAGGTAAGAGTGTGGGCTCCTGGTTGGGATTCCGTAGAGTAGTTGGTGGATCGCCGCCATGGTGGTGGTCTTGCCGGCTTCGTTCGCACCGACGACGACGTTTACACCCTCTGGGAGGAGGTCGAGATCTGTGTCGGTAAACATGCCGAATTTCGCGAGGGTAAGCTTAGTAAACCTCATTGCACCTGCGATTCGTTCAATAGAGACGAGATAAGGTCAACCGCCGAGTCGAGGGTAGCTTTGATGTGTTCGGCTGACGCAGGGGGCGGATCGTCGTCACCGGAAGCTTCGATCGAATTGATCTCGGCGGGCAACTTATTTCTTAGATCGGTAAAGAGCGATTCTACGACGGCCAATTGATCAGGATCGTCTCGCAGCCTCTTCGCCCTTTGACCGATCGAATCGACCAGACCGCCATCTACCTCAGCGACGTGCCTAGTATCGAGCCTCACCTTTTCGATCCAGAGGTCCATCTGGGATACTCCTAGCGCCCTGACCTCCATTTCGAGCTCCTTAGGGTCCTTCCAAAGCTCGCTATTGATCGGGGATCTCCCGACTATGTTCATCCGTGCTGCGACGAGCCGCCCATTGCCCTCCGCCACCGCCGACTGGAGCTCTTGGGAAATCCTCGCTAGTATCCCTTCTGTCGTGGGAAGGTCGCTCACGTCTACGGTGCAGTTGGCCCATCGGACCACGTCGAGTTCGAGGTGTTCGACGGAGCTAACCTCTTTCTCTTCGACGGTGACGAGGGAAGCCCCTTTTGGTCCAGCTTCTCTAATATGTCGTCCCTGGAGGTTGCCGGGAAAGACGATCCATGGATCCTCTGAGACGACTTCTCTCTGGTGGACGTGTCCGAGTGCCCAGTATTGATACCCCCTACCCCGAAGGGTGTCAACGGTGGTAGGGGCGTAAGAAGCGTGGCCCGGGCGTCCATCGAGGCTTGTATGGAGGAGACCTATGTTGAAGAGCCCTCGATCGGCTTGGGGGAACTTCGCCGCAAGGTCGTCGACGACGGCTCGGTTGGTGTAGCTCTGTCCGGTCACCGCCAAGTCGAGGTGATCGAGACGCTTGACCCGGGGTGAACCGCTCGCTAACTGGGTGACGTTCGGAGGAAGTGTCAGTCTTTTGGTGATCTCGCTCGCAGCGTCGTGGTTGCCGGAAACGATCACTACGGGGATCCCCTCGTCGTGAAGTCGGGCGAGCTGCTTCACCCAAAACATTCCGGTGCTGTAGTCCTTCCAGTCACCATCGAAGACGTCACCGGCAACGATTACTAAGTCGACGGCATTACTCACAGCCGCATCGACCAGGTTTTCGACAGCCCGACGAGTGGCCCCTCGAACCTCTTCGATCGGTGCGCCCTCATACTTTGCTAGGCCGCGCAAGGGACTATCTATATGGAGGTCTGCGGCATGGAGAATTTTCATGATTCAAGCACTCTCATTCGGACCATTCCGAAGGATACCACGACCGATAAGCCGAGGGACAACTCTGATCGATCATTCGATTCATTTAAGATTCACTATGGGTAATTCGTGATCTGTTTGGATAATCAATCAAGCCCACTTGGGAGTAATAGAAGGCCAGGTCTTATTTGAATTACTGCGACATAAATAGAAGATACCCCTCTTGGCGCATGACAATTAGCGAATAGCCATTTTTGGGACCGGGGCGATGAGAGCCGGTTTAGCAAACCACCAGCGGAGGGAGTGGGATTTGAACCCACGGGGCTTTTGGCCCAAAGCATTTCAAGTGCTTCGCATTCGTCCGCTCTGCCATCCCTCCGAATTATGTCAGATCAACTTAGTCTCTAGATTCGCCCCCTTAGCTCATCGATCCAATCCTGGGCGCCCCTTTGGGGGGAATTATTGGATTCGTCGACCTTCGGACTCCTCGAACTCGGGTATGAGCCGAGGAATTTTAGCTCTGGAAGGGTCGTCCTGAGCTCCCGGAGGCAGTCGGCTACGAGGCTATCCGCTATGTGGCCCTCCAGGTCGATAATGAAGCAGTACTCTCCTAGTTGCCTCCTGGTGGGTCGTGAGTCGAGTTTGGTCAAGTTGATTCCCCTCGCCGAGAATTGGGCGAGTATCGACAGCAGTGACCCTGGACGGTCCGTTACCTGGAAACAGACGACCGTCGTCTTGTCATTTCCGGTCGGCTTGGGGATGTGACGTCGATGTAAAAGGAGAAACCTCGTCTCATTCCCGGGGTGATCTTCGATACTCGACCGAATCGCCTCTAGGCCATACTCCTTGGCTGCGGCCATCGGTGCTATCGCCGCCTTAGTCCTGTCTTTTGAAGCCGCTACAAACTTTGCGGCCTCTGCGGTAGAGGTGCTCGCCTTGATCTCGGCCTGAGAAAGATTGTTCCGTAGGAAGTAACGTACTTGGGCCGTCGCCACCGGGTAGGAGTAGACCTCCCTTATTTCGGAGATATCCGTACCAGAGACGGCGAGGAGGTTTTGGTGGACTTCCAGCGAGACTTCCCTCTGAATAAGAAGGTCGGCGTCAAAGAGGAGTGAATCGAGAGTCGCAAGGACCGTCCCCTCGATAGAGTTTTCGATCGGTACGAAGCCGTAGTCGATACCCCCCGATGACGCAGCTTCGATCACCTCGGTGATCGAAGTCATAGCGACGATGGACATCTCGCTGAGATCCCTCTGCGAAAGGAGGGCCTCCTCCGTAAAGGTGCCCGCTGGTCCTAGGTATCCGACGCTGCTTCGGTCAGAATTCGATCCGTGAAAGGCCCTTTCCAACTCTCCTCCAATCTGCCTAGGCTAACAATAGCAACGACCTGGCGATCATCGGCTCGTATCGTATTCGGGGCTTTCGAGCGGGACTTTGTCGACATCCTCGAAAACCCTTCACCATCGTCAAAGGGACCAAATAGCTCTCTCGAATGGAGCAGAGGGATCTTTGACCACACGATTATTTGGAGTTCAAGTCATCAAGAGTCGCCGATTGCGCAAGGCAAGCTATCTGCTTCGCCAATACCAATTGGGGACCACTTGGCGGGTCAACTTAGCGGCGGTTACCCGCTGTAGTTCGGTTCGAACAATTCCGTTAACTTCCCGTCCAGCCGTAAGCCCTGTCTAACGCACTTTACCGTCCCATTCAGGGTCGAGCGATCGACTGAATAGTCGTCGAATATGTAGCTAAAGTCGAGCTAACACGTTTTAGAGTTGTCGATCAAAGTGGCCGATTGGGGTGCCTCTTTAGGAGGGCGAAAAGAGTTCTCTTGGCGGACCATCGGCAGAATCACTCCATCGCTAAGGGATACCAACCCATGGGAGAATTCGTTGTACATCGCTTCTTCGAGGGACATTCCGGCCTGTTCGAGGGCGGAAAGACGGTCATTTCTCATGGTCACCTGGGGAGACTGAGCTATCTGTTCGGCGAGTTCTATCGATTTTTGCAGTACGGTTCCCGTTTCGACTAAGCGATTGGCGAGGCCAATGGAGATCGCTTCCTCCGCCTCCACCTCTCGTCCGGTTAATATCAAGTCCATCGCCCTCGACTCACCGATCAGCCTGGGGAGACGGATGGTCCCGCCATCGATCAATGGGACCCCCCAACGCCGACAAAAAACGCCAAATACCGCCGACCTGTCTATTACCCTCAGGTCACACCAGAGTGCGAGCTCGAGACCACCAGCCACCGCATGACCGGTTATAGCGGCGATTGTCGGTTTGCTAAGGCGCATTCTCGTCGGCCCCATCGGACCGTCACCGGTCGGCTCAATCCTGTTCACCCTCGGGCTACCGATGGCTTTCAGGTCGGCGCCGGAGCAGAAGGTTCCACCCTCTCCGTATAGTACGGCCACAGGGGAGGTGTCGTCTAATTCAAAGTCCCTGAAGGCCTGGGAGAGTTCAGCGGCCGTCTCTCGATCGACTGAGTTTTTGGTCTCGGGACGAAAAAGAGAGATGACGGTAATTGCCCCGTGCTTTGTGGACCTTACCGAAGAATTACTCACCTTTTTTATCTCCAAAATCAGCTAGTTACCACTAGAACACCAGCGACAATGGTATCACTAAGTCTCCTTGTGAGCTAATAATTAATTTTGAATCGACCCGGTAGTAGATCAATTCTTTTTGACATCCGATGCGGCTGACAACTTGCCATTTATGGCCGCAAATTAACCATCGATCTCCGCAGAGCGCCGACACGATTCGTGAATGGTGGGTCTTCAAGTCGATGGGCTCAGCCACGAGGAATTTATCGGCGAATTTGTCATAGCGTGAGGGATCGACGTTCCGAAAAAGAATCGGAGATCTCTAAGGGAAGCAGCAGGAATAGCCGGCCCACCGGTTGAATTACCCTCGAACCGAAAAACCGGATGGATTATTTTAACCCACAGCCGCTTAGTGCCTCGCTTTAGCCTGCAAACTCTGGATGACAGCCAATGAGGAAGTTCATCATCTCACTGGCGTCTTTGGAAAGGTAGAACCTTACCATCTTTTCGTTGAAACTTTGGGATTGAGCAGCTGGAACGCTAATCGCATCGATACCATTTGCCATTAGAACGCCGTTCATCATGAAACGTGACGTTCGCTCGTTGCCGTCAAAGAAAAATTGCTGCAAAGATCCGAAAAGGAAGAACACTAGACCTCTCTCGAATGGCTGTAAATGACCCTCACTCAGTGCGTCCACGCAGTTGGCAAATACCCTATTCAGTTCTCGAGCACCCGCCATAGTTGGCAGTGGTGAATATCGACCGAACTCGCCCAAGCTCACCTCGGGCGTATAGTTTGTCTCCTGCCCCTCGCCACGAAAATGACCCCATTCAAGTGCCTCGTTGCGGGCGACTATCCCATGAAGCTCGCAAAAGGAAGCCTTGTCGAGTCTGAATCGCCCTGATTTCACCTGTGCAAGAAGGTGTTTGGAACTTTTGGCAAGATTCAAGATCTGTTCTTGATCTGATAGCTTATGGCCGCCAACGGTTACTCCATCGAGCAGAGTTTGCACTTCAGGAAAGGTAAAGGGATTTCCCTCTAGCACACCAGCGTCCCAAACGAACTCGGGGAGCATCCTATGGAACCGGAAGTAAGAGCGCTCAACGGAATGTATCGGAACCGTATCGGGGATCAGGTCCCTATCCCAGGTGAACCCAAGTATCTCAAATAGATTCACGTCATGCCGCCTTCCCACCCTCATAGGATCGTACCAGTCGCATTCTCGAGAGAGACGATCCTTGTACAATGGGCTGGCGCTTGGGCTGGGTGGTCACGCCGTCGAGGTCCTCCAGTTTCATGGTAGCTGCTCGCCCTACGCCTGTCCGAGTTCCCCCGAGGAGCCACATTCTCAGCTGATGGAGATGGATGAGCAGGCTTCGATTCCGTTCAAAGACGGACAGAGGAGCTTATGTTCCTTCGTTGATTGTAGGAGGGGTGGAGCCACTGACTTTGGAGCAGTGGCCAGCTAAAAAGCAACGGTGGCCCGAGGATCCTCCAAAGCCAAGTTTCAACTTGCGGTAGGCAAGCGGTAACTGTTTGAGGCCTATGGATCAATCTTTCTAAAGCGCTAGAGGTCTCCTTAATTGGGATTTGTACTAGAAATGGTCGTCGACTTGGCCAGTTGTCATCATTTAACGGCTGGAAGCTCACCGCCTTTGTGGTCGCTTTAGGAGTTCTTCTATGCTCCTAGGCTGAAGGAATATATGGCACCAGATCACCCCAAGCCGGAACCGGACGCACCACTTTTTGACCACGATTTTGACGTCAATGGTGTCGGAGGCTATGCAATTGTCGACTCTTCAAGGCTTAAAAGGACCGGCCTGCCCGAGGCGATCTATGCTCCTTCAAAGACAAAGGAGCAGGTCCTCGCCATCGCCAAGAGGCACCTCGAACTCGACGGTCCGACGATCGTTACCCGCTGCAGCGAGTCACTCGCAGCAGAACTCTGCGAGAAGCCCTACGAACTCGAAGTGTTTCCTCCTCTGGGCAGCGGATTTAGTTACTTCACCGCAGTAGGCAAGCCTACATCTCGAACCGGAGGCAGGGTAGCACTGGTGAGTGCGGGTACTTCGGACCTAGCTGTGGCGCACGAAGCCGAGGCGACGCTCTTTGCGCTCGGGATCGAGTCTGAGCTGATATCTGACGTGGGGGTGGCTGGAATTCACAGACTCTTCGAGAGGCTGGGGATGATTATGGCGGTCGATGTGGTGATTGTCATCGCAGGGATGGAAGCGTCGCTAGCCTCGGTGGTCGGTGGACTAGTCTCTGCCCCGGTAGTAGCGGTACCGACGTCAACGGGCTACGGATCCTCATTCGAGGGCATCACCGCCACGCTATCTATGCTCGCCAGCTGTGCGCCCGGGGT
>JABEUO010000187.1 GCA_013044415.1 Acidimicrobiaceae bacterium | reverse complement strand
GCTCTCGACCCGATCGATGCATCAGAGCTGCTCGCAAGCTACGGACAGACTGAGTCTGGTCTCACGCAGCTGGTTCGTGTTGGATTTCGAACCTTGGGATTACAGACCTTTCTCACCGCCGGACCAAAGGAATCCCGTGCCTGGACAATACATATCGGTGACACAGCGCCCAAAGCGGCAGGCACTATTCACACCGATTTCGAGCGAGGTTTCATCAAGGCAGAGGTGATCAGCTACGACGATTTAATCGATGCAGGAAGCGTTCAAGCCGTGAGGGCACTTGGCAAGGCTCGAATAGAAGGCAAGGAATATATCATGCAGGACGGTGACGTTGTCGAATTTCGGTTCAACGTTTGAGTCTTCACCATCGATAACTTGAGTCACCGCCTGCTTATCGACTCTCCAAAGACAGAATTGTCTCCAGATAAATCTACCCCAGCGACTTCGAGATGAACTCGGCCACCTGCTCTGCCTCGATCAAAAATGCGTCGTGGCCGTACTTCGAATGAATGGTGGCAAAGAGTTCGGTCGTCGGTATATGTTCGGCCAGTTGACTCTGTTGCCAGATTGGATACAACCGATCGCTATCGACGCCGGCAACAAACGTCCTTACCTTGATAGAAGAAAGTACTTCGGAGAGTCCGCCCCTTCCCCTCGCAACGTCGTGAGAATTCATCGCCTTAGACAGAACCACGTAACTATTGGGATCGAACCTCTCGTTCAGCTTTACGGCGTGATTTTCCAGGTAGCTCTCTATGGCAAAGTTGCCTACCCCGTCGGCGACCTGGTCTCCCTGTAGCTTCCTTCCAAACCTGGATTGGAACTCAAGTTCACTCCGGTAGCTATACATCGCCAACTTACGTGCGATGGCCATTCCCGCAACCGGACCGAGCCCATCACCAACGTTGTAGTAGTCTCCCCCAAGAAATTGCGGGTCCGAGATGATCGTTTCTATCTGGATAGAGCAAAGGGCTATCTGTTCTGCGGTGGCGGCGGCGGTGGCGGCCAATATCATCATGCGATCCACTAGCTGCGGCGCCATTATCGCCATCTCTAGTGCCCTCATCCCACCCATCGAGCCCCCGACGATGCCCTTCCATCGGTTTATACCAAGGGCCCTACTTAGTTCGATATCTACTGCTACCTGATCCCTGATGGTAATATCTGGAAAGAGCGACCCGTAGGGCGTTGTAGTTCCGGGCTTTACCGAAGACGGGCCGGTAGTTCCTTGGCATCCCCCAAGCACGTTAGGGCAAACAACGAAGTATTTGTCGGTATCGATGGCTCTCCCAGGGCCAATCTGATGGTTCCACCATCCTGGGGTTGGGTGGCCTACCTCAGCTGGCCCTGCGGCGTGAGAATCACCGGTCAGAGCATGTAGTACCAAGATAGCGTTTGATCCCTCAGGATTAAGAGTCCCCCATGTCTCAAAGGCTACGACCACATGCGAAAGCGAGCCACCCAACTCCAATCGAAGCGGCATCGAGGCGAACAGTTCGACGAACTTTCTGTTCCCAGGTGAGGAAGAGGGGCCGTAAACGGCCCGCTCCAATACCTCTCTTCTCCCCTGTTCGCGCTCCTGTCGAGTCACCCCTTAGCTGCTACCCTAAATCCCGTCTCGAGATCAGCGATAATATCGTCAATACTCTCAAGGCCAACCGAAAGTCTGATCATATCCTCTGACACGCCAGAAGAAAGCTGCTCCTCCGGAGTCAGCTGAGAATGTGTTGTCGAAGCGGGGTGAATAACCAACGAACGCACATCTCCCACGTTAGCCAGATTTGAGTGCAGTTCAAGCGAATCGACGAAGGCTTTGCCCGCCTTGAGGCCGCCCTCTATACCAAAACTCAGTATCGCACCTGAGCCATTCGGAAGGATGGAATTTGCCCTAACGTTCCACTTTGAAGACTTTAGTCCGGGATAATTCACCCATTTCACCTCGGGCCGACTCTCCAAAAATTCCGCTACTTTTAGGGCATTGAAAGAATGTCGTTCCATCCGTAATGAGAGGGTTTCAATCCCTTGGATGATCAAAAAAGCATTGAAGGGAGAAATCGCCGAACCGAAGTCTCTCAATCCTTGGAGTCGGGCCTTGATTGCGAATGCTCCCGGTCCGAGTGCTTCCCAGTACTTGAGACCATGATAAGAGGGGTCGGGCTCCGAAAATCCGGGATGCCGTGGACTGTCGCCAAAGTTGAATGAACCTCCGTCGACGATCACTCCGGCAATTGAAGTGCCGTGTCCACCGAGAAACTTGGTCGCAGAGTGTATCACGATATCCGCGCCGTGCTCTAAGGGGCGGGCGAGATACGGCGATGCCAAGGTATTGTCAACGATCAATGGCAAAGAGTGTGCATGTGCAACTTGTGAAATGCCAGAAATATCAAGCACGTCGCCCTTTGGATTTCCAATGGTTTCCCCGTAAAATGCCTTAGTGTTATCCTGGATTAGACTCTCCCACTCGGAAAGGTCGTCAGGATCCGACACGAAGCTCACCTGTATTCCTAGCTTCTCCATGGAGTAGCGGAATAGCGAATAGGTCCCCCCGTAGAGTGAGGCCGATGAGACAATGTGGTCGCCAGCCGCCGCAAGATTTAAGATTGCCAGGGTCGCCGCGGCCTGGCCGGAAGAGGTCGCCAAAGCGGCTACCCCACCTTCTAAGGAAGCTATACGCTCTTCCATGACGGCTTGGGTTGGATTCATAATCCTGGTATAGATATTCCCTGTTTCGCTCAGTCCGAATAACGCTGCCGCGTGGTCGGAATCTCTAAACGAAAATGAGGTCGTCTGATAGATCGGCACTGCGCGGGCCCCAGTTGTAGGGTCTGGTGCCGCTCCAGCATGGATCTGACGGGTCTCGAAGCCTTGAGTGTTTGAAGTCATAGTCCTACAGTATAAGAATTGTTGACTATTTTCATCACCTTTTGAAGACTAGATTAGCTTTCAGAGCAAATTACGCCTCTATCAGCGCCGAAATGGATGTATTGACTTCTGAAACTCATTTATGCCTCAAGTTCCAATCCTTGGCACTTAGCACAAAATTCCCAGTTAGCAAGGTGTGAGCGCTGTGAAACTCTGACCAGTTGACATAGAGCTAGTCAACTAGATCGTTTCAAGATTGTAATATCAAATTTGCCCAGAATTAACTGGGCCAAGCTACCATCTCGATCAAAGATCGGAGGAAAATCTGAAACTTCCTGAGGTACTTTTCTTGTGCGTGCATAACGCAGGAAGATCCCAAATGGCGGCGGCACTGATGAATCGTCGAGCCAACGGGAGGATAAAAGTAAGGTCGGCCGGTAGTGAACCGGCATCTCAATTAAACCCAGCCGTCGTATTGGCTCTCGCCGAAATCGGCATTGACATCTCTGATGAAAAGCCGAAAAAACTAAGCGACGATGAAATCGAAAACGTCGACGTAGTTGTAACTATGGGCTGCGGGGACTCTTGCCCCTACTACCCGGGCAAGAGATACCTCGATTGGCAGTTAGAGGATCCAGCGGGAAAAACGATCGAAGCAGTCCGACCCATTCTGCATGAGATCGACCGCCTCGTAATGACCCTGCTAGATGAACTACTGAGTCCCTAGATACTCCCCTACTTCACAGCCTGTTTGATCCGATCACCAATCACGTCAAAGGTGTGCATTCCAATTTTTGAAGCTCGTGGTGCATCCCATGGCGCTGCTTCCACCGTCGTTTTCGCATCGGAGTATCCCTCAGCCCATCGCCTATTCGCCGAGGCCCGATCGAACTCAAAGTCCTTCTGCGAACCTTGAGGTGTCGAGGGACGGTAGATGAGGTGTGCTACGTGGATCTTAGAAGGACAAGCCAACTCCCGAATCTTATCCAGCGAAGCATCCTCGCGAAGTTCTTCTGGTAGAGAGTTCAGGAACAGATGAACTTGTCGCCGCATATCATGCCGATCCTTTTCCTTGGTTGTAACGGCTCTGGTACGGCTCGAATACCTTATATCTTTCTCTCGCTCGGCCACTTCGTCTAGCGAGGTCGGAACTTCACCAACTGCAGGGAAAAGATCCACCTGAAAGACCAGGCTGTCCGACCTTGGCTCTTCGCTCATCATGTACTCCAGCGGGGTATTTGATACGAGGCCGCCATCCCAGTAGAGTTCGCCATCTATCTCAACTGGCGGAAATCCGGGCGGTAAGGCGCCAGAAGCCATTATGTGCTCTGGAATAATCTCCGTCTGGGCGCTATCAAAGTAGATCAAATTACCGGTTGACACCTGAACCGCTCCGACCGAAAGACGTACCTTCCCAGAATTGATCAGTTCAAAATCAACCAGTTCCAACAGGGTAGTCTTCAATTGAGAGGTGTCATAGAAACTGAGTGGTTTGGGACTAGCGGCCCACTCCAAAGGTGCTCTCGGCCTGAAGAAACCTGGCTGGCCGAATGCGAGGCTGCTCGCCGCCCCAACCTTCTTTTGAAATGATTCTGGAAGTTCGAAAGGAATAATTCCGAATCCGGCAGTCGGCTCAGTCACTTTGTCCCAAAAAGCTTTCAACCTTTCGACCCGTCTTTCCGGGGGATTTCCTGCAATGATCGAGGCGTTGATCGAACCGATTGAAACGCCAATGACCCATTTTGGGTCGAGGTTGTGCTCAGCTAATGCCGC
>JABEUO010000186.1 GCA_013044415.1 Acidimicrobiaceae bacterium | reverse complement strand
TTGCGAGCCAGATCAATTTAATGTTTCTGTCTACCCAGTCGGGGTAGAACCAATCGCCAAAGGCTTTAATCGAAAGCCACTTTCCTATAGGTGTAACCCATGAGCACAACCCACGAGTCGTCGAACAAGGCTGGTCCAAATCGGTAAATTGGATGCGCTATACAACTAATACCCTATCAGCTCACCGCCGAGTAGCAGAATGCTTGAGACTAATAGTTAGAGTCTTGAATCGACCTAAAATGCCCATCGGATAACTAAAGAAGCCCTGTCGGTGAACTTGGTAGGACTGATACGTTGTTCAAAGGCGAGCCCTTCACTCCCAGCTCCACATTTTCTCGACCTTTAGAACCCACTTCGCCGGTTCGCAAAGATCACCGAACGCCTTTCCAGACCTCTCGAGTCTCGCCGCGTGGGTCTACCTCAACCCGGGATTCATCGCCAAATATGCGAACCGCTCGATGCTCCGGCGAATAGCTATCCCAGCCCGGATCGAGGGTCTTGACAAATGCCACCCAAGCCGAGTGCATCTCCTCGGCAAGCTCTTGGGGTCCCTCCACGAATGCCCTGTCAATTGCTTCTGAAGTTACGCCAAGGGTATCAAAAACGAAGGGGAGTTCTATTGCGTGACATGACCCGAGGCGCCCTTCAAACATTGGTGACCGCCAGCGGAACTCATAGAGATACGTGCCAGCTTTTGCACCTTGGCGCGCCTCAGCCAACCTGATAGCGGGAATCCTGAAAAACCAATCGCCAGCAATCTGGGAAAAAACTTCTCCCTGGAGATCCTCGGATAAGAGCCTCTGATATACAGCGAGTTTTTCGGCGTCCAAGCCGAAGGCCATCGCCGCGAAGGATACCACCGCAGAGTTGATTGAGTCGTAGAGGCCGGTCGGGACGGTGAAAAAATTGAATTCCTCTCTATTCGTCCCGATCAAAACGGAGACGTCCCCTCCCGTCCCCTCCCTAATCGAGTCGATAGGAGGTGCCTTCAGCACTTTGCCGTCCACTGTTGGCTCAAAGATCATCAAATTCAAAGTTACTTCACCCCACTTAGCGGGGTCGGGTTTCGCCTGGGGCTCCGACGCCAAGACCGATGTAGCCTCAACAAGTCGATCAACTTCAACCGCCCTGAACTGGTCACGTATAGGCTCGATACCAAGTGCCTCTGCCAGATATCCCGCCACCTTCTTGGCGGTTCCGGCGCTCAAGTAGTGATGTGCCGCCCCACTCTCCAGGATCGCCCCCCTGAAGAGGCCCTTTGCGGCATCGAGTGAGAGAAGTGTCCCCACACTCATCGCCCCGGCAGATTCGCCAGCAATTGTAACCTTCGCTGGGTCACCACCGAAGGCAGAGATGTTGTCTTGGACCCAGCTAAGCGCCTCGAGCTGGTCCAGGATCCCTAAGTTGGATATCCCGTCGTCCAAAAACAGAAATCCATCCGCACCTAGACGGTAATTTATTGTCACACATATGACACCATCTCGTGCAAAGTTACTACCGTCATAACTCGATACGGCTCCGGATCCATTCAAAAAGGACCCACCGTGGATCCAGACTAAAACCGGAAGCCCCTTCGCATCCAGCCGAGGGGTCCACACGTTCAGGTTCAAGCACTCTTCGCCTGGTATTGAAGGTTCGGGGAGTATTTTGTCGAATGGCGGTGCATAGGGACCTTTAGGAACCGTCGGACCGTAGTCCAAACAGTCTCGCACTCCGTCCCATCTGGAGTGCGCAACCGGCGGTCGCATGCGATTCTCGCCAAATGGCGCTTCAGCATACGGTATGCCTTTGAAGCATACAACATCGCCTAAGTCCACTCCCCTTACCATTCCGTTAGTGACTTTTACGATCGTCTCCACGATTTCCCCTTAAGGTCGGCCCATGAATTTTCTCTTGGCCCCATTTACTCGAATCATATGCGAATCTGGGGACTAGAACTGGTCGGTCGAAAAAGCGGGCGCCGAAAACGCTGAAGGTACGCCTGGGTTCACGTCTCCTCTATGGCCTTTTACCGCGCTGACCTGGCACTAGGGACAAGTGGGGCACCAAATAGAATTTCAAGGGAGTTTCACGGCCTTGTGACGCCAAAGCAAGCCAGCTGAGACGTCAAAGGCACTGTTTTCTACGAAATTTTTGACGCCTTTACGAACCACAATTTGTGCCCTGGGAACGGTCGAAAATAACTTTAGACCTACGACCTGCTTTTTAGTTGAGCTAAAGCGCATGCGACACGGCATATATTTGGAACCACAATTAAGGCAAGAGCGAATGGATGAGATTGATGTCAGAAGGTCCCCGGAGCAAAGGCGGCCAGTTAGATCGCTCGGAAAGAAAAATCATCTCCCTGATGACCGCCTCCCACGGAATTCAGCACTTCTATGTTTCGGGCATCGCACTTACCTACCCATACGTGATCAAGGAGTTCCACGCTTCGTACGCTAGCCTCGGCGTGATACTCGGGGTGTCCGGGGTGATAGGTGGATTACTGCAAAGCGCAGCTGGACTCGTCAAGGGACGCCAAGCCCGATCGGTTTTAGCGTTACAAGACATCGGCTTGGCACTCGCCTGCGCTTTCGGGGCGATATCACCGGGATTCACGGCTTATGCCGGCGCCAAGGCTTTCGGTTCCCTTGCGCAATGGCCACAACACCCCGTCGGCAGTGCATATCTTTCGGAAAAGTTCCCCGAACGAAGGGGAACGGTTCTCGCCTGGCACACAACCGGCGGATCTATCGGCACATTGGTCATTCCGCTGGCCATGTCGGTAGCTATCACCGCCTTTGGATGGAGGATTGCACTAGCCCTACTCGGTTTGTCGCTATTGATTGGCGCTTCCCTCGTACAGTTTTTCCTGCCGCCGCAAGAAAAACCAAAAGTTGCCAAACCAACCGGACCAACTAGGCCCTCAATTTCGTCCCTTGCCAATTCAGTCCGAAATATGGGTAATGTCATCAAAGAGACGACCGGCGAAACCAAAAGAATACTCGTCGCTTCGACCGTGGCCGCTGGAGGGCGAGGTCTCGGCGTAATTGGGGCCTTTATCCCCCTCTATCTTGAAGACTCCAGACACCTAAGCCAGATCGAGACAGGAATCATCTACACCACCATGCTCCTTGGTGGAGTTATCGGCCCACTCTATGCCGGGAATCTATCCGATCGGATAGGTCGAAAGACCGTCATAATGGCCTCCTATTTTCTGGGTGCGGCTTCATTTATCGGCTTCGCTTTTACCGGCCAAAATAGGGTACTCCTAGGGACATGGGGGTTTATCGTAGGCGTCCTTGCGTATTCTGAATCCCCACTATTGCAGTCGATGTTCGCAGACTCGGTACACAACAGGGAGGGCAACTCGGCATTTGGTACCTACTTTGCAATCGCCTACGGGGTTGGTGCTATCTGGCTAAGCATCCTCGGGTGGGTAATCGCCAGTTACGGCTTTAGGGCTTTTTTCGCCACTATGGCGTTCTCATTCCTGGTAGCTGGGGGAATAATAGCCACGCTCCCAAGGCAAATAAAGCTAAGCTCTTGAACCAGCAAACGCCATCGGTCATCTAACGAGTCGACGATGACGCCAATAGGTGACGAAATCAATAGGTGACGAAGGCTTTTGGGCTAGGGATTTTGGATGATGGATGACAATGAGGCAAGTGTGCTGATCCAAATTAAACCTATTGTGCCGCAAGAGTACGAAGCTACTGGTGAAGTCGTATTGAAGGCATACCGTCATCTCTTGGGGGATTCCCTAGACGAGGGATACGCTCGCTACATCGGTGACGTTTCGGCTCGGGTCGACGATTCATTGGTATTAGTTCTTAAGAAAAATGGCAAAATGATCGGCACGGTAACCTTCGTAGCCGACCCATCATCCCCCATGGCGGAAGGATTGGAGGATGGCGAAGGAGCGGTACGCATTTTAGCCGTCGACCCCGCCGAACAACGTAGCGGCTATGGGAGGTTGCTGATGGCCGAGACCATCCGATTGGCCAAGGAACGCCACCTCGATGCGCTCTTTCTGCACTCCACAAAGGAGATGGTGCAAGCCCACAACCTCTATCTGTCACTAGGTTTTCTGAGGGTACCAAAGAGGGATTTTCGCCCTATAGAGACGGTCTCGCTCTTAGCATTTCGGTTACCACTCGAGAAAATCTAGATTTAAAGCCACCTGTGAACCTCCCCGCCCTTACGGACGGGGCTTCTGGCTCCGCCGTTTGGTTGGAGTTACCAAGCATCGCTCCCGTCACGCCACCACGACCAACTG
>JABEUO010000185.1 GCA_013044415.1 Acidimicrobiaceae bacterium | reverse complement strand
TGCCTGACCGATTATCACCGACTCCTTTCCGAGGGGATGTGAGCGCATCGCCGTTAGCAACTTGTCGGCATCGTCTGGTGCGCAGATGGCGATCAGCTTTCCTTCGTTGGCAATGTTGAGGGGATCTAGTCCAAGAAGTTCACAAGCCGCTTCAACCTCAGCTTTGACCGGAATGTTTGCTTCGTCGAGGTGAATTCCTACCCCGGACTGGTGGGCGATCTCATTTACGGTTGCTGCGAGTCCACCTCGGGTCGGATCCCTCATCACCTTAAGGTCCGTACCAGCGCTTAGCATCGTTGCCACGAGACCATTTAGCGCTGCGGTGTCAGAGAGGATAGGAGTGTCGAAGGACAGGTTCTCCCTCTGACTCATGATCGCAACTCCATGGTCACCTAGTGTGCCAGATAGCAGGATTACGTCTCCGGGACTCACCCTGTCTCCTGACAGGTCTAGACCGTCGGGTAGGAAGCCTATCCCTGTTGTCGTGATAAATACACCGTCACCTTTTCCCTGTTCGACTACCTTGGTGTCGCCGGTTACGACGAAAACGCCAGCTTCTTTGGCCGCTTTCGCCATCGATTCCACAATCCTGGCGAGCTCTTTTAGTGGGAACCCTTCTTCGAGTATGAACCCGGCGGTTAGGTATAGTGGGGTTGCCCCCATGACTGCGACGTCGTTTACCGTTCCGTGGACGGATAGGCAGCCGATGTCACCGCCGGGGAAAAAGAGCGGCGATACCACGTGGCTGTCGGTGGAGACTACGATTCGCCCCTTTGCATCGGGGAGTACCGCAGCGTCGTTGCCCTGCTCCAAGTAGACATTGGCTAAGTGCTTGGAAAAGAGATCGGTGATCAGCTGCACCATGGCACGACCCCCGCTGCCATGGCTCATGTCCACTCGGCCATTTCGCAGATCTAGCGGCCGGATAAAGCCTTTTTTAATCTCGGCGCTCAAGCTGACACCTCTGCGTCTTTATACCTTCCATAGCTGTAGTGTGCGGCGCAAGCACCTTCGGAGGAGACCATGCAGGATCCCATTGGGTTCTCTGGGGTGCAGACGTTGCCGAAGATTTTACAATCGGTAGGCTTTTTCAGCCCCCGGAGTATCGCCCCGCATTCACAGGACTTGTTATCTGGCACCGGTTTGTATTCCAGATTGAAGCGTCTCTCGGCGTCGAGGTCTGCGTAGTGTTTGCGAATCTTGAGGGCCGAATAGGGGACCTCACCTAGTCCCCGCCATTCAAAGGTCCGTCTTAACTCGAAGACCTCGCTAACCAATTTCTGCGCCTTTAGGTTTCCTTCTGGTGTCACCGCCCGGGTGAACTCATTTTCAACTTCAGCCCTACCCTCGTTGACCTGACGGATGAGCATTAAGATGGCCTGCATAACATCGAGGGGCTCAAAACCGGCGATTACTACCGGCTTTCGGTACTCCTCGGCAAAGAACTCATATGGTCGGCTGCCGATCACGGTGGAGACGTGGGCGGGACCCACGAAGCCATCGAGCGGTACGGTTCCTAGGACCCTGACCTCTGGGGATTCGAGGATATTGATGATCGCCGAGGGAGTCAGCACGTGACAGCAGAGCACGGAGAAGTTCTTCATCCCCTCTTTGGCGGCCTGTCGGATCGCCTCTGCGGTTGGAGGCGCAGTTGTTTCGAAGCCGATTGCGAAGAATACCACCTCTTTGTTGGGGTTTTCTCGGGCAATCTTTAGTGCGTCGGTGACGGAATAGACCATCCGGATGTCTCCGCCCCTTGCCTTCGCCCTCATCAGGGAGAGTCTTCCCGACGCGGGTACTCGTAGTGTGTCGGCATAGGTGCAGAGGATTACACCTTTTTCTAGGGCGAGCATGATGGCGAGGTCGATGCGACCTATCGGAAGTACACACACCGGACAGCCAGGGCCGTGGATCATCCTGACGTTCGGTGGGAGAAGGTCGGGAACGCCGTAGCGGGATATGGCGTGGGTGTGTCCCCCGCAGAACTCCATGAAGTTGTAACGGCGCTCTGGGACCACTTCGGCGGCGATAGCCCGAGCCAATCCCTGGGCGACCTGGCCATCTCGGAACTCATCGACATACTTCACGAAGCGGCCTCTGTCGGGGTCAGCTCAGCATCGGCCATGAGCGCTAGGGTCTTTTCTGCTTCTTGAGGGTCTAATCGGGTTAGGGCGTAGCCGACGTGGATGATCACATAATCTCCGACCTCTATCCCTTCCACCAAGGCGAGGGATACCTCCTTACGCACGCCACCAAGGTCTACGATCGCCTGCTCGCTGTCTGTAATTTCTACGACACGAGCAGGAATGGCCAAGCACATGGGATTTCCCTTTCAGTAACTGAAATGAACTGCTATCGATTTCATGACGAAACTCGTGCCGAACTCCGATGGTGATACAAAAGAGCTTGCGCTAATGGATTCTTTTGGCCAAGACGCCCCGATAATGCGACGACAAAGAGACCATCAAAGGAGGTTTCCTCGAGGCGCATACTTCCCGCATTCGGTTGATTCCATTTGGTCGGCACTGGAACTAAGGGTAGCATAAAGCCGGTCGGCGCCTGCAAAAGCTTAGTCACCGCCTCTTGACAGGTTCAATCCGACTAGTCGGCGAAATTAGCTACTGGCCGCTTCGGTGCATCTTCGGCGCATTCGTCAACCCGGCAATTCGGCGGGTAAGCTGGCCTAGCGGGACTTTTGGCATCGGCGTGAAAATTGATCGCTACGACCCGACAAGGGCGACCTAATGGGTCGCTCTCTTTGAATTGCGGTAAAAAGGTTGTTGGTTCAATATTGCTTTGGTCAGCTGGCCCTTTGGTCAAGTCTTGCCATCTGATCCAGCTGGGATCTCCAATGTGATTGCTCGTGGTCAAAGTCGGTAGTTTGAGCTATTAAATTCGGGGCTCGTCACTGGATAGCGTGGGTTTCGTCACGCTGGCTTACGATTATCTACCTGGGAATTCATGGAGATATTTAACTGCGTTGCTACCGACTAATGAAGGCGGTATAGATTGTCAAGCCTTTACGAGTTGGCTACTTGGGACCACTTAATGGTCACGACCATATAATTCGGGCGCTTTGGATTGTTGGCTAATTCTAGCAGAGCAGAGTAGCGTCCTGGAATCCCACGTAGTGAAATTGATGAATACATCGTCGGCAATCAGCTGATCTATGTCGACCGTGATGGTGAACGCGGACTATTGGATTTGATAGCGGGGGAGTGGGATGCCCTTATTGGCCTTGCGTCACAGCGACTTAGAGACTGCGGCTTCGGCCATGCAGGCTGCCTACGAT
>JABEUO010000184.1 GCA_013044415.1 Acidimicrobiaceae bacterium | reverse complement strand
TCACGAACCTCGAGCTCTACGAGGTCGAGAAGCTCCTCATCGTCAACCATGTCGGCCTTGTTGAGGGCGACGACGATGTAAGGAACACCCACCTGGCGAGCCAGAAGCACGTGCTCACGCGTCTGGGGCATAGGACCATCTGTAGCGGAAACCACCAAGATAGCACCATCGACCTGAGCAGCACCCGTGATCATGTTCTTGATGTAGTCGGCGTGACCCGGCATATCGACATGAGCGTAGTGGCGCTTATCGGTCTCATACTCCACGTGCGAGATAGAGATTGTTATACCCCTAGCCCGCTCCTCGGGAGCGTTGTCAATCTGGTCGAAAGGACGGAACTTAACGTTCGGGTTCCTGTCAGCCAGGGTCTTGGTAATAGCCGCTGTTAACGTCGTCTTACCGTGGTCGATATGCCCCATAGTACCTACATTTAGGTGAGGCTTTGATCTTTCGAACTTCTGCTTGGCCATTTCCTCTACTGCTCCGTGGGTCCAGAAACGTTGCGCGATTGCGCAGACTTTGGTCTAACCGCGAACCTATGCAGTCTACTCACCCCGAACCCGTTTTACTATCTCCGAAGCGATAGAATCCGGAGTTTCGTTGTAAGCGCTGAACTGCATAGTATAGGTCGCCCTTCCCTGAGTTCGTGACCGAAGATCGGTCGCGTACCCAAACATTTCGGCGAGGGGGACCTGAGCCCTAATAACCTGACTCGATCCCCGCTGATCCATCCCCTCTACCCTTCCACGGCGAGAGGAGAGATCACCTATCACGTCCCCCATGTACTCCTCGGGAGTTACGACCTCAACGGCCATAACCGGCTCGAGTAGAACCGGGGACGCTGCTCTGGCGGCCTTCTTCACCGCCATCGATCCAGCTATCTTGAAGGCCATTTCCGACGAGTCGACTTCGTGGTAAGAACCAAAAGTCAATGTCACCCTGACGTCAACCATCGGGTATCCGGCCAATACGCCGGACTGGAGTGCCTCTTGAATACCTGCATCAACGGCGGGAATGTACTCCTTGGGAATCACACCCCCAGAGATCTTGTCTATAAATTCATATCCTCCGCCGGGCCCAGTTGGCTCGAGCGAAATAACGACGTGGCCGTACTGTCCTCGTCCACCGGACTGCCTAACGTAGCGCTCCTCGATCTTTTCGACCTTCTTACGGATCGTCTCTCGGTATGCCACCTGCGGCTTGCCGACGTTGGCGTCAACTTTAAACTCTCTAAGCATCCGGTCGACTAGCACCTCTAGGTGGAGCTCACCCATGCCAGAAATCACGGTCTGACCGGTCTCATCATCGGTTCTGACCCTAAAGGTTGGGTCCTCTTCGGAGAGGGCATAGAGCGCACGACCCATCTTGTCCTGATCGGCCTTAGTCTTAGGCTCGACCGCCACGTGGATAACCGGCTCAGGAAACTCCAGCGCCTCAAGTATTATCGGAGCATCAACGTCAGAAAGTGTATCGCCGGTAGTGGTATTTTTCAGTCCGACGGCTGCGACGATATCCCCAGCGTAGATCGTCTCGATATCTTCCCTGTGGTTAGCGTGCATAAGAAGCAACCGACCGAGGCGCTCTTTTCTATCCTTGGTCGTATTCAACACGGTAGCACCCTTGTCCAAAGTGCCCGAATAAACCCTGAAGTAGGTGAGCTTGCCTACATATGGGTCGGTCATGATCTTGAAAGCCAGCGCGGAGAATGATTCATTGTCGTCGGGCTTACGAGTCAGGGGCTCAACCAAGCGGACGTCTGTACCCTCAGTCGGTGGAATATCGAGTGGAGAAGGGAGGAAGTCGACGACCGCATCCAGCATCGCCTGGACACCTTTGTTTTTGAAGGCCGATCCGCACAGAACGGGAACGATCTGATTTTCAATCGTCAGTCGACGAATTACGCCCTTTAGAAACGACTGGCTGATCTCCTGTTCCGAGAGGAACTTCTCCATTAAGTCATCGTCGTAGTTGGAAAGGGTATCGATTAGCTCTTGATAGGCGGAGTCGGCCTCGCCACGCATCGCCTCAGGTATGTCGATAACGGTGAAGGTCTCACCCATTACGTCGTCCCACACGACACCCTTCATCGATATCAAATCGACGATGCCCGCAAATTCGCTCTCCGAGCCGATTGGAAGTTGGATGACCGCTGGAACAGCGTCAAGCCGATCCCTGATCATCTCTACGCACCTGTCGAAGTTAGCCCCGACACGGTCCATCTTATTAACGAAGCACATCCTTGGGACTTGATACTTGTTCGCCTGGCGCCACACCGTCTCGGTCTGGGGTTCTACCCCAGCCACCGCGTCGAAAACCGCCACGGCACCGTCTAGTACACGTAGAGACCGCTCCACCTCAACGGTGAAATCGACGTGGCCGGGTGTGTCGATGATATTGATCCTGTGATCATTCCAATATGCAGTGGTTGCCGCCGAGGTTATGGTGATACCACGCTCTTGCTCCTGGACCATCCAGTCCATAGTCGCAGCCCCCTCGTGCACCTCACCAATCTTGTAATTCTTGCCGGTGTAGTACAAGATGCGCTCTGTCGTGGTTGTCTTGCCCGCGTCGATGTGGGCCATGATACCGATATTCCGATATCTCTCTAACGGATATTCACGCTTCGTTGCCATCTCATGCCGCCTCGATCGGCCAATCTCTGAATTGAGGATCTAATGACGCAACGCGCCATTCCTACATCCTCTAAAAGACACCAATCCCTTTGGGACCATCCCAATAGGGCCATAGGCACCTAAACCACTAAATAATCGGCGTTTCATCGATCGCTTGGATTCGAATCGAGTCTCCACCATATCGTACCAGTGGCCTGACCACCAGGTCAGGCCATAAAACCGGTAAGTAACACCTAATAACAACCGGAAAGACCGGCCCGACTACCTACCAGCGGTAGTGCGCAAAAGCCTTGTTGGACTCTGCCATCTTGTGCATGTCCTCACGCCGTTTTACCGACGCTCCAATTCCATTGGAAGCATCGAGGATCTCGGCGGCGAGCCTAAGAACCATGGTCTTCTCTCGCCTGGACTTAGAGTGACCCACAAGCCACCGGATGGCTAAAGTGGTTGCCCTACGCGGCCTAACCTCGACCGGCACCTGATAGGTAGCTCCACCCACCCTTCGCGAGCGAACTTCGAGCTCGGGACGAGTATTCTCGACTGCCCTCTTCAACACGGTGAGGGGGTCTGAACCCGTCTTCTCCTTCACCTGATCCAAGGCACCGTAAACAATATGCTCTGCGAGAGTCTTCTTCCCGCGTGAGAGGATCTTATTGACGAGCTGACTCACTAAAACCGACTTGTAGATCGGATCCGCTATCAGCTCTCTCCTTGGGGCTGGGCCCTTCCTAGGCATATCGCCTACTTCTCCTTCTTCGCACCGTATCGGCTTCTAGCCTGCTTACGATTCTTTACTCCGGCGGTATCGAGCGACCCGCGTATGATCTTGTACCGCACACCTGGGAGGTCCTTCACCCTTCCACCCCTCACGAGCACAATGGAGTGCTCCTGTAGGTTGTGTCCAACACCGGGAATATATGCGGTGATCTCGACTCCACTGGTAAGGCGCACACGAGCGACCTTACGCAAAGCCGAGTTCGGCTTCTTCGGTGTAGTCGTATAGACACGGGTGCAGACCCCCCTGCGCTGGGGGGAACCCTTTAGTGCAGGAGTCTTTGTCTTAGACCTCTTGCTCTCCCGCCCCTTACGCACCAGCTGGGCAATAGTAGGCACGAATTACCTCTCCGTCATTGAATCGCTCACAAAGTGAGCCCGAACTGTTGGTCGGGACCAAAAGGCCCTACGACCCGACCTATCATGATACGCGCATCGGCCCTTAGTTCCTGCAGCATTGTAATTCTTACAGGAACAAAAGGGCCACCATGCGACTTTTATCCCTCCGAAGCGACTCCTCCGTCGGGATCCAATCCGGCATTCGGGTCAAAATCTCCATCCGACCCCAACACCGTACCCGAGTAGTAATCTTCGTCGACTTCGAACTCGTCGAAATCGTCAAACTCCCTGCTCGACCAGTAGTTGAGTGGCTTTGCATCTGGAGCAAAAGGAGCCATCTCCCTATAGGCGGGCATTCCAGTTCCCGCTGGGATCAGCTTACCGATGATGATGTTCTCCTTGAGTCCCAAAAGCGAGTCCGACTTACCCTCGATCGCCGCTTCGGTGAGTATCCGCGTCGTCTCCTGGAAAGAGGCGGCGGACAGCCATGAATCGGTTGCTAACGAAGCCTTTGTGATACCCATCAGCTCGGGTCTCCCCTCCGCTGGACGGCTGCCATCGGCGGCGAGCTTGGAATTGACCTCGGCGTATACCCGAGTATCGACCCTCTCTCCCGGCAAGAATGGCGAGTCACCGGGCTCAGCGACGAGTACCCTGCGAAGCATCTGGCGGACGATAAGTTCGATGTGCTTGTCGTGGATGGATACACCTTGGTCCCTATAGACCTTCTGCACCTCTTCGACCAAGTACTGCTGGGTCTCCCTAATACCCCTAATCTCCAGGAGCTCCTTAGGATCCTTTGGCCCTTCAACCAAGGCGTCTCCGGCCTCAACTTCTTGGCCATCGTGCACCTCTAGGTGAGTGCGAGTCGAAAGGAAATGAGTCTCATCGATCCCATCATCACCGATAACCGAAACCTTCCGGCCGTTCTCGTCATCCTCTATCCGGACGACACCCGTGGTACGGGAGAGAACCGCAGCACCCTTTGGAGTCCTAGCTTCAAAGAGCTCAACGACCCTAGGCAGACCGTGGGTAATGTCCTGGCCGGCAATACCACCCTGGTGGAAGGTACGCATGGTCAGCTGGGTTCCTGGCTCACCAATCGACTGGGCTGCAATCACTCCGACCGCCTCCCCAAGCTCTATGAGCCCCGTTGCCGATAGTGACTGGCCGTAGCAGACCGCACAGATCCCCTGCATCGCCTCACAGGTCAGCACTGATCTGACCCTGATTCTATTCACCCCTGGATCATCCCGAATCTCGGAAACGAGGTCATTGGTTAGTAGGGTACCAACTGCGATAACTCGGCCACCGGCCAGCTTGACCGGCTCGACCAGTGTCCTACCGTAGGCGCGGGTCTCAATATAGAACCTCTTGCCGGGCTCGTCTGGCTTGATATCTTCGAGCCAGATTCCCCTAGTCGATCCGCAATCGTCCGAACGAACTATCAGCTCCTGGGCGACGTCGACAAGTCTCCTTGTCAAGTAGCCAGAGTCAGCTGTCCTTAGGGCGGTGTCGGCGAGTCCCTTCCTGGCGCCGTGGGTGGAGATGAAGTACTCCAAGACCGAAAGGCCTTCACGGAATGAACTCTTGATCGGTCGGGGGATCATCTCGCCTCGAGGGTTGGAGACCAACCCCTTCATGCCGGAAATCTGCCTAATCTGCTGGCTGTTTCCTCGGGCACCCGAGTCCACCATCATGTCGAGCGGGTTGAAGCCGATTTGAGAAAGCATCGACTCCATCGCCTTTCCGACTTCCGAGTTGGCCGAAGTCCAGGTCTCTATCTCCTTCTGACGACGCTCATCGTCGGTGATAAATCCCCTCTTGAACTGCATCTCGGCCTTCTCCGCCTCTTTCTCGTACTTGTCGAGAATCTGGGCCTTGTCGGGCGGGGTCTTGACGTCGTCTATCGAGATCGTCAGACCAGACTGTGAAGCGAAGCGAAAACCGAGGGCCTTGATCTTGTCGAGGCTCTCCTGGACGATCGCCTTAGGATACTTAGCGGCAATCTCTTCGACAATCGTACCGATCGGCAGCGACCTCTTACCAACAAGAACGTTGATAAAACGGAAGTCCGCCGGTAGTGCCGTATTGAAAAAGACCCTTCCCGCAGTAGTTAGGACATCCTCGTAGATGGGTAGTCCTTCGGAGTCCTCGCCGACTTGTCGCCTGAAATTGATCTTGGCGTGCAAGCCGAGGGTCTTCTCCTCGTAGGCCATCTCGATCTCGTGGATGCGCCTAAAGGTCCTGCCCTCTCCCGGCTCTCCTTCGACCTCCATGGTCAAGTAGTAGCACCCGAACACCATGTCCTGGGTCGGAACAGTAATTGGCCTTCCCGTGGCCGGCGAAAGGATGTTATTAGCCGAGAGCATAAGGATTCTAGCCTCAGCCTGAGCTTCTGCAGAAAGCGGAAGGTGAACAGCCATCTGGTCACCGTCGAAGTCTGCGTTAAAGGCAGTGCAGACCAATGGATGGATCTGAATCGCCTTACCCTCTACGAGCACCGGCTCAAAGGCCTGGATACCTAGTCTGTGCAGCGTAGGCGCACGGTTGAGCAGTACTGGGTGCTCTTTGATCACGTTGTCTAGCACTTCCCAGACTTGTGGTCTCCTCCTCTCCACCATCCGCTTTGCACTCTTGATGTTCTGTGCGTATTCGAGATCGACGAGCCGCTTCATAACGAAGGGCTTGAATAGCTCGAGTGCCATCTGCTTCGGCAGGCCACACTGATGGAGTTGGAGGTTCGGTCCTACCACGATCACCGATCGACCCGAATAGTCGACCCTCTTGCCAAGTAGGTTCTGACGGAAACGACCCTGCTTGCCCTTCAACATATCCGAAAGGCTCTTTAGCGGCCTGTTTCCCGGACCGGTAACCGGACGGCCCCTCCTGCCATTGTCAAAGAGTGCGTCTACGGCCTCTTGAAGCATCCTCTTCTCATTGTTGACAATGATCTCTGGTGCACCGAGGTCCAACAGTCTCTTCAACCGATTGTTACGGTTGATAACCCTTCTGTAAAGGTCATTAAGGTCCGATGTAGCGAAGCGCCCGCCGTCGAGCTGGACCATCGGCCTGAGGTCCGGTGGAATCACCGGAACTAGCTCTAGGATCATCGCCCTCGGATCGTTAATTCGCCTCCCCGCCTCGTCTCGTTGGTTAAACGCAGAGACAATACGGAGCCTCTTAATAGCCTTTTGCCTTCTCTGGTTAGGTAGCGACTTGCGCGTCTGCTCATTTATCTTCGAAGGGGCGAGGGGTTCGATCATGTCACGGAGTTTGCGCTCCTCCTCGTCGAGGTCGAGCCTACCGATAAGCTTGTGGATCGCCTCGGCGCCCATTCCGCCCTCGAAGTATTCGCCGTAACGATCCGAGATCTCCCTCCA
Organism: Acidimicrobiaceae bacterium; assembly: GCA_013044415.1. Classification (GTDB taxonomy): domain Bacteria; phylum Actinomycetota; class Acidimicrobiia; order Acidimicrobiales; family Acidimicrobiaceae; genus JABEUN01. The sequence goes on along the minus strand of JABEUO010000184.1, from coordinate 8,160 downwards.
GAGGATTTCGTCCTCGATAATTTGGCGAGGATGGAGATCACGAAACTCGTCGAAGGCCCGCTTGGCGAGTTCGATCTCCTGGTCGAAGCGCTCGCGCGCTATGGAGATCTCCTTCTCGCCGGTGCGCTGACGGGCACGAACTTCAGAGTCCTTTGCGCCTTGCGCCTCGAGCTCTGCTATCTCCTGCTCTAGCGCCTGGAGCCTACGTTCTATATCGATAGCCCTCGCGTCCTCGGTCTCTTTTAGCTCCTCTTGAAGCTCGGCTTCTAGATTGGGGAGCTCTAGGTGTCTGCGCTCCTCGTCCACCCAAGTAACCAGGTTGGCCGCAAAATAGATAACCTTCTCTAGCTGCTTAGCCTTCAGCTCCTCTTTCGGAGTCGTCCCCATGAGCAGGTAAGCAAGCCAGCTTCTCGTACCCCGCAGGTACCAGATATGCACTACCGGAGCAGCCAACTCTATGTGGCCCATACGCTCGCGGCGAACCTTGGAGCGGGTCACTTCTACGCCGCAGCGCTCACAGACGATTCCTTTGAAGCGAACCCTCTTGTACTTTCCGCAGTAGCATTCCCAGTCACGGGTCGGCCCGAAGATCTTCTCGCAGAAGAGTCCGTCCTTTTCGGGTCGAAGCGTCCGGTAGTTAATGGTCTCGGGCTTTTTAACCTCACCATGTGACCAGTTCCTAATGTGATCGGTCGTGGCTAGACCGATCCGAAGCTGGTCAAAGTTATTTACATCTAGCACCTATAGACCCCTCTCATTTCCACGGAGCTGGTCATCAAAGTCGGATCCACGTTCTGGGCGAGATAGGTCAATACCCAACTCTTCCGCAGTTCTATAGGCCGACTCATCTAGCTCTTTCATCTGTATCTCTTCGCCCGATGAGGAGATAACCTCCACATTCAGACACAGGGATTGCATCTCTTTTATCAATACCTTGAAGCTCTCTGGGATACCCGGCTCTGGGATATTCTCTCCCTTGACTATCGACTCATAGACCTTCACGCGCCCTAGCACGTCGTCGGACTTGATGGTGAGCAGTTCCTGGAGCGCATATGCAGCTCCGTAGGCTTCGAGGGCCCATACCTCCATCTCTCCAAAACGCTGACCACCGAACTGCGCCTTACCACCCAAAGGCTGTTGGGTGATCATTGAGTATGGTCCGGTCGACCTTGCGTGGATCTTGTCATCAACAAGGTGGGCGAGCTTGAGGATGTAGACGTAGCCGACTGAAATCCTGTTGTCGTACTTCTCGCCAGTTCGTCCGTTGTACAACTCCGCCTTGCCGTCAATCCCGATGAGCCTTCCGCTCTCGTCCGACTCAGGGTTTAGATCCTCAAAGATCTGTTGAATCGTCGGCTTGATCCCAGCCTTGTCCTCTTCGTCCCAGTGGGCTCCGTCGAAAACCGGCGTAGCAATCCAGGTAGAGGGCTCGGTTCGCGGACGGGTCTTGGTCTCCGTCCCACTTATCGGCGGCTTGGCGAGTTCATTACCCGACCATCCCCACCTTGCGGCGTAACCGAGGTGACTCTCAAGTACCTGGCCTACGTTCATACGGCTCGGAACGCCAAGCGGGCTAAGGATGATATCTACCGGCATGCCGTTAGCAAAGTAGGGCATATCCTCGACCGGGAGAATCTTGGAAATAACCCCCTTGTTACCGTGCCTACCGGCTAACTTGTCTCCCTCGGTAATCTTGCGCCTTTGGGCCACATACACTCTTACCAGCTGATTTACACCTGGGGGGAGTTCAGAAGTATCATCCCTGGTCGATACCCTGACGTCGATAACCTTTCCGGACTCTCCGTGAGGAACCTTTAGCGAAGTGTCTCGGACTTCCCTGGACTTCTCGCCAAATATGGCCCTCAAGAGCCTCTCTTCTGGCGTAAGCTCGGTTTCACCCTTCGGGGTAACCTTTCCTACGAGGATGTCTCCCGGACCGACCTCGGCTCCGATACGAATAATCCCACGCTCATCGAGATCAGCGGTAACTTCGTCGGACAGGTTCGGGATATCCCTAGTAATCTCCTCGGCCCCGAGTTTGGTATCCCGGGCATCGATCTCGTACTCTTCAATGTGGATCGACGTAAGGACGTCGTCTTTTACCAGTCTCTCCGAGAGGATTATCGCGTCCTCGTAGTTGTAACCCTCCCATGGCATGAAAGCCACCAGAAGGTTCTTTCCGAGGGCGAGTTCCCCGTTATGGGTAGATGGACCGTCGGCGAGGACGTCACCCTTCTCCACCCTCTGACCCACCTCGACCAGAATCTTCTGATTCATACAAGTATTCTGGTTGGAACGGCGGAACTTCAGCAGGCGGTGAAGTTTGCGACCCAGCGGAACCCCAAGCCTATTGGTCTGACCCGGGTCGTATTCGACAGTTATAACTTCGCCAGAAACGTCCGTAACAACACCCGATCCCTCGGCCAAAAGAACATCGCCGGCATCCCTGGCCGCCCTCGCTTCGACTCCGGTACCGATATAGGGCGCTTCGGGCACCACGAGCGGAACCGCCTGCTTCTGCATGTTTGCGCCCATCAAGGCCCTGTTAGCGTCGTCGTGTTCGACAAATGGAATAAGAGAGGTTGAGACAGAGACGATCTGCTTCGGGGAGACGTCCATCATGTCGATCTCTGACGGCGGCACAAAGTCAACCTCTGAGGTCAGTCCGTAGGTCGTCGTGTTACCCTCGACCCTTACGCCGGCCCCAAGTGGCGATCTTCTTGCTAGTACTCGATCTTCACTAAAGCTTCCATCTGGAGAGATCTTCGCATTAGCCTGGGCTATGACGTACTCCTCCTCCTCATCGGCAGCGAGGTAGACGATCTCGTCTGTTACCTTGCCGTCGACTACCTTTCGATAGGGAGTCTCGATGAAACCGAAATCGTTCACCTTTGCATAGGTTGCAAGCGCCCCAATTAGGCCGATGTTCGGACCTTCTGGTGTCTCGATCGGACACATCCTGCCATAGTGGGATGTGTGGACGTCTCGCACTTCGAATCCTGCGCGCTCTCTGGAAAGACCACCCGGTCCTAGCGCCGAAAGCCTGCGCTTATGGGCTAGACCCGAAAGGGGATTGTTCTGATCCATGAACTGAGAAAGCTGCGAAGTCCCAAAGAACTCTCGAATCGCAGCTACCACCGGCCTGATGTTGATCAAGGTCTGAGGGGTAATAGCCTCGACGTCTTGGGTCGTCATCCGCTCGCGGACCAACCTCTCAAGCCTCGAAAGGCCGAGCCTCAATTGGTTCTGGATCAGCTCTCCGACGCTACGAACCCTCCTATTGGCAAAGTGGTCCTGATCGTCCATGCGATAGCCCTGGGCGTTATCCGCCAGGTGGAGCATGTAAGTCGCAGTAGTGAGGATCTCATTTCGGTGCAAAACGGTCTCGTTGTCACCTGGATGTTCGAGATCAATTCCCAGGATCTCGGACATCTTGGTGATCTCTGGGCCCAGCTTTCGGGCTAACTTATACCGACCGACCTTGGTTAGGTCGTATCTCTTCGATGAAAAAAATGCGTTCTCAAAGTAGTTTCTGGCTGCGTCGAGGGTCGGAGGCTCACCAGGGCGAGCCTTTCGAAAGATCTCAACGAGGGCTCCATCCTGGGTTAGACCGTCGGAACGCTCTTTCTCCCACTGAGCGCCAAGGTAGTCAAAGTGACTCACGAGCCTATCGATCACGTCAACCTGGTCGTAACCTAGAGCACGCACAACAGTAAAGAGGCTTAGCCGCCTCTTCCTTGCGACTCGAGCGCCTACGTTGATATCCCTACCGGGCTTCCGCTCGACGTCAAACTCAATCCACTCACCACGATAGGGATGGATGGTCGCAGTAAGGACAGTCTTTCCGTCCCTACCCGCCTGGAAGAGCACACCTGGCGAGCGGACCAGCTGGGAGACAACGACCCTCTCGGTTCCGTTGATGATGAAGGTACCCTTCTCGGTCATCATCGGAAAGTCGCCCATAAATACCGTCTGCTCTTTGATCTCCCCCGTCACACGGTTAGAGAATGTCGCTTTGACAAAGATCGGGATCGAATAGGTGAGATCCTTCTCCCTGCACTCCTCTTCGCTATATTTCGGAAGGGGCTTGAGATCTTGGTCATTCGGGTCGAAATCTAACTCGAGCCGCAATTGACCACCGAAGTCTTCGATCGGCGAGATATCGCGGAAGGTTTCGGCCAATCCGTGCTCTAAGAACCAATCAAAAGACTCTCTCTGTATCGCAATAAGGTCAGGCAGAGGCATGACCTCTGCTAGGTTAGCGAAAGAGAATCTCTCGGGTGACTGAATACGAGAGTTCAACTGACATCTCCTATAGGAAGGCGCGCTAGTAACAAATCGATGAAATATTTGGTCTGATTACCTGTTGGAGGGCGCGGCAATACGGCGAAAACAGCCTGAAAAAGGGGACACCGCGCACGACTCTTTTAAATATACACCAATCTGACGAGAAGGAGACCACAAAGACACCAAAGAATCTCTTTGGCATCGAATAAATAATCCTTCTTGGCGTCTATCGTAGCATCAAACCAAAAAAATGATTAAGCCCGGACACCAAATGAGGCGTCCGGGCAAATTATAAAATCCCTAACTTACTTGAGTTCGACGGTTGCGCCGGCGCCCTCTAAGAGGCCCTTAGCCTTCTCCGCGTCTTCCTTGGAGACCTTCTCAAGTACCGGCTTGGGAGCCCCATCGACGAGGTCCTTAGCCTCTTTGAGGCCCAGGTTGGTAAGCGTCCTTACCTCCTTGATGACCTGAATCTTCTTCTCGCCAGCCGAGATCAGCACGACGTCAAATTCGTCCTGCTCCTCTGGCGCTGCGGCCTCTGCACCGCCGCCACCAGCTGCTGGCGCAGCCGCCACGGCTACAGGTGCTGCCGCAGTTACTCCGAAACGCTCTTCGAACTCTTTGAGGAGCTCCGAGAGCTCAAGAACTGTCATATTTGCTATTGAATCGAGTACTTCTTGTTTTGTTGCCATAAGGATCTCCTTTACGATCTCCGACCACCTCCGTAGGAGGCCGAAAGCTTTTTGTTACACTTGGGCTTAGGCCGCTTCGTCTTGCGACTTCTTCTCCACCAGAGCCGAAAGGGCGTAGGCGAAGTTTTGTGGAAGCGCCTTCAACAGACCGGCGAAATCCCTCATCGGCGCGGCCATTACGCCAGCGATCTGACTTAGCAAAGCATCCCTGGATGGGAGGTCTGCCAAGGCAAGGGCGGCTTGGGCGCCGATTGGTTTGCCTGATAGGACTCCACCTTTAATTACTAAGGCGGGCTTTGCCTTGGAAAGGTCTCTGAGGCTCTTTGCCACCTCAGCGACGTCTCCAGAAACAAACGTCAATCCGGTTGGACCAACGAGTAGTTGATCCAACTCTGATAGTCCACTTTGATCTGCGGCTATTCTTACGAGGGTGTTTTTGAACACCTTGTATTCGCCGCCTGTGTCTCTGAGCTTGCGCCTGATCTCCTCAAGGTCCGTGACCTTTAGGCCTCGGTACTCGGTAACCAGCACTGCCTGGGCAGATTTGAACCTACCCTTTAACTCTTCGACGATCGCGACCTTTTCTGGCCGTGGATTGTCCATATCTCTCCTCGGGTACACAACTAGCTGCTCTCTCTGCCGACCCGTAGAGATCGCCTCATCAGGCGGTCAACGACCTTTGAGCCTCACGGCACCGGACCTCTTGAGCGAATCGAAAGTTAATTCAGCTACCTGAACGAATATAGTTGCCCTATTGGGCGTTGGCCGCCGCCTGAATCTCCTCGTCGTAAATTCTGACCCGGTTAGTATCAATTTTCACCGCTGGGCCCTGCGAGGAGGACAGTGCAATCGTCCTTAGGTATTTTCCCTTAGCCGAAGCTGGCTTTGCCCTCTGAAGTTCTTCTAAGGCAGCCCTAAAGTTTTCGGCTAGCTTTTCAGGCCCAAAAGAGGCCTTACCTATAGGGAGATGGATAATACCGACCTTGTCGGTGCGGTACTCTACCCTTCCACCTTTGAATTCTGTTACCGCCTTGGCGACGTCTGTGGTTACCGTCCCGGTCTTGGGGTTCGGCATCAGACCCCTCGGGCCGAGAACTCGACCGAGCTTTCCAACTTGCGCCATCATGTCCGGGGTAGCGATAGCCACATCGAACTCCAAAAAGCCTTCTGATTGGATCCGATTCACTAGGTCATCGGCTCCAACGACGTCAGCGCCGGCATCTTTAGCCTCTTGAGCTGCTTCGCCAGCCGCAAAGACGGCAATACGTACTTCCCTACCGGTACCGGCTGGAAGGGAGACGGTACCCCTAACTATCTGATCAGCCTTCCTGGGATCCACTCCGAGCCTCACTGCCAGTTCAACCGTCTCGTCAAACTTGGCGGTAGCCGTCTTTTTGACTATAGAAATAGCCTCGATCGGAGCGTGAAGCTTTGTCTTGTCAAAGGCAGTAGCCATAGCCTTTTGCCTTTTAGTTAGCGTTGCCATAATGATCTCCCAATACTGCCCTTTTGGGCTGCTAGTCCGCCAGCTTGATACCCATAGACTCCGCGGTCCCTATCACTTGCTTGATAGCGGCCTCGATGTCATATGCGTTTAAGTCCGGCATCTTGGTCCTTGCGATCTCTTCAACCTGTGCCCTCGTAATCGTCCCAACTTGGACTTTACGATTCGTGGCCGATCCCTTAGGAACTCCGGCTGCCTGGCGAACCAGAACCGGGGTCGGAGGGGTCTTCAGTACAAAACTGAAGGAGCGGTCGTTAAATATAGTTACTTCAACGGGGATTATCTGCCCCTTTTGGCTTTCCGTCGCAGCGTTATACTGCTTGACGAACTCCATTGTCTGAATTCCGTGTGGTCCAAGGGCGGTACCCACCGGCGGAGCCGGGGTAGCTGAACCAGCTGGAAGGTTAATCTTTACAACCGCAGTAACGGTACGCTTTGCCATTTTTGATACATCCTCAACTTACTATCGACCCGACAACATTCACCAAAAGCCGCGACTAAAAAGCCCGGCAAATGAACCAACTAAAGCTTTGAGACCTGCGCAAATTCCAGTTCAACCGGGGTCTCACGACCGAAGATGTTGAAGAGCACCTTCAACTTCATCTGGTCTTCATTAATCTCCGATATCTCACCAGAGAAGTCCGCAAGAGGACCTTCTTTGACCCTCACCGTCTCACCGATCTCAAAATCAACCTTCGGCTTGAGCCTCCGGAGCGCCTCATGGGCGACAGTCTGGAACTGTAGCATCGACTCGACTTCTCGCCGAGAGAGCGAAGTCGGCTTTGAGCCCAACCCGACGAAACCGGTGACCCCCGGGGTATTACGAACCACCTGCCATACATCGTCATCCATATAGCACCGGACCATTATGTAGCCGGGAAACACCTTCTTCTGGGAGGTGACCTTCTTGCCATTTTTGAACTCGGTCACGTCCTCTACGGGAATCTCAACTTCAAAGATTCTCTCCTCCATGCCCATCGAAGCAATCCTGGCCTGGAGGTTAGACCTGACCTTGTTTTCGTACCCCGCATAAGAGTGGATGACATACCAGTCACCGCTCCGGTCGTACGGGCTCTCGAGAAGCTCAAACTCCGCCGCGTCATCCTCGTCGCCGTCGTTCAGTAGCGTGTCTTCATCGACAACGCCCACGGTGAACTCGTCCTCGACAAGAGAACCGTCCGCAGCAACCTCAAATTCGTCTGAAAATTCTGACACCTTATTGTTCAACCGATCATTTAAAAAGGAATATCACTAGACGCGAGAAGAGGACATTGAGCAAAAATATCAGCGTCACGGTAAAGGCAAGCGTTACCAAAACTACGCCCGAGTAGTTCCTGACTTCTTTCTTAGAAGCCCAGTCGACCTTTTTTAACTCGCCTTTAACTTCATTGAAGTACTGCTTCGGGGAGGTGCGCTGACCTCCTTCTTGGCGTGTTCGCTGAGCGGGCGCGGCCTTTTGAGCGATGGGCTGTCCGTCCTGGTCAATTTGACCTTGACGCTGAAGTAATCTCTTAGTTTCGCGGTTCATGGTGATCACCAATAGCTAGTCGACGAGCAGGGCAGGAGGGACTCGAACCCCCAACCCCCGGTTTTGGAGACCGGTGCTCTACCAATTGAGCTACTACCCTACAGTGCCCTACCAACATAGCGGCACATAGGACTCAATAAGTCTAACCG
>JABEUO010000183.1 GCA_013044415.1 Acidimicrobiaceae bacterium | reverse complement strand
TGGCCTTGAGGGAATCGCTTGCACTCTCGAGTCGAACACGACCGGGAACAAATCCGGGAACCATGCCCAGGTCGATCGCCCCGTTCACATTGCCTCTTCTAAGGCCAGAGAGGAACTTGGCTCCGGCCAAGGTATCAAGCAACTTCGCAATCGCCCTCTCGGGGTCCAATGAGGATCCGGCGAGGTTCTCCCTACCGCCGACCACCACCACCGACCCCGGGTCTACCGAGGATACGAGTGCCCGGGCAGCCTGAAGGTCTCCAGAATATAGACCTGGATCGATCTCAGCACCAAGTACCCCGTCAACCAGATCCTCTGCATGACCCGGAAAGTAACGAAGGCTTACTGCCGCATCTCCCGTGAGTGATGACTCGGACTGCGAAATCTCGAGTATCTTCAGGCCCATCTTCTTGGCGGCAGACCGAATCCGTAAAAATAGGATCGGGAGTTCTTCCCGCAGGTCACCGGTCAGAAGTATCAGAAGCTTGGCCTGAGTGGCTTCTTGAATCGTCGCTCGATCGGAAAGGGCCACTACCTTAGGGTCCAAACCGTCATCGAGTTGGGCATCGACCGAGTCGGTGCCGATTATACCTTTCGCAAACTTCACCCAGGTATAGACGTCTTCATTGGCCATATGGGATCCGCCGATCACTGCGACCGAATCAGCCTCGGCTGACTTCAGAGTCTTTGCGATAGCGTCTAGCGCCTGAGACCAACCGGTCTCGACCATTCCGCTGGCACCATTTAGGTAAGGAGATGCAATCCTTTCGGCTGAACTCACCGACTCAAAGCCAAATCGACCCTTATCGCAGAGCCAAGACTGATTGACCGCCTCCGAATCGATTCCAAGGTAGCGCACTATCTCATTCTCCGAGCTTTGCACTACCATCTGACAGCCGACAGCACAGCTGACACAGGTGCTTTCCACCTGCTCCAGATCCCACGGCCTAGCCTTGAAGCGATACGGCGTAGTCGTCAGCGCACCGACAGGGCAGATCTGTGCCGTATTACCCGAAAAGTATGATGCGAAGGGCTTGTCTGGGAAGGTCGTGATATGCAGACTCCCACCCCGGCCTTCAAAATCGATGAGGGCCTCTCCGGCGATATCTGCAGCAAAGCGAGTACAGCGATCACACTGGATGCAGCGTTCCCTGTCGAGATAGACGAGTTTGGATATGGCAATAGGCTTTTCGAAGTGCCTCTTCTCTTCGACAAAGCGACTTTCACCGGGCCCAAAGGTCAGAGTCTGGTCCTGTAACGGGCATTCGCCACCTTTGTCACAGACCGGACAGTCGAGTGGATGGTTAGCGAGTAGGAACTCCAGAACGCCGTCTTGTGCCTTTTTAGCCTTGTCGGAGTCGGTTACTACTTCCATCCCATCGGCTACGGAAATGTAACAGGCCGGCTGTAAGGTAAATCCCCTCGGCCCCTTCACCTCCACCAAGCACATCCGGCATACGCCGACTGGCTCTAATCGTGGATGGTAGCAAAAGCGCGGAATGAGAACGCCAGCCTTTTCGGCCGCGGCTATCAACATCTCGCCCGGTGCAGATTCCACCTCCTTGCCATTGACAGTTAGCTTCAGTGTTTTTTCCGAATCAGTCATACGGACAGCCGCCCTCTTTTATGTGAGTTAGGTACTCGTCCCTGAACATCTTGATCGACACGGCGACCGAAGAAGGGATAGACGGGCCGAGCACGCAAATTGTTGTCTGTTGTGGTGGCCAGGAAACCCCGGGAACGATGTTGTCGCACAGGTCCATCAGGAGGTCGAGGTCTTCTTCCCGTCCCGCTCCAGACTCGATCCTGTTCAAAACCTTTTCTATCCAACTTCCACCCTCACGGCAGGGGGTACACTGGCCGCACGATTCACGTGCGAAAAACTTAGAAATCCTCCAGGCGGCCCTAACCATACAGGTCGAATCGTCCATAACAATGATCGATCCCGAACCGAGCATCGACCCTACCGCCGCGACCTCATCTTGACCTAGAACGACATCAAGCTGATCTGGCCCGAGCCAAGGGGCTGAAACCCCCCCTGGAATTATCGCCTTCAAGGAGCGCCCCGCTCGAAGGCCTCCACCGAATTCCGGATCAAAAATAATATCCCGGAAGGTGTTCTTGGCCATCTCGAGTTCATATGTGCCAGGCCGATTCACCTGGCCGGACAGGGCAAACATTCTGGTACCCCTCGAGCGTCCTCCGCCCAAATCGGTGAAGGCTGAGGCCCCGTTCTTCACAATCCACGGAAGGTTGGCGACGGTCTCGACGTTGTTGACGATCGTCGGTTGACCATAAAGCCCTATAACCGCCGGGAAGTATGGGGGTTTGATCCTTGGAAATCCCCGCTTCCCTTCCAAACTCTCGAGCAGTGCGGTCTCTTCGCCGCAGATATAGGCCCCAGCCCCTGGATGAAGAACCAAGTCAATGCTGAAGTTTGAACCAAAGATATCCCGCCCGATCGCCCCGTATTCATAGGCTTCATTTATGGCGTTTTGAACCCTCTCAAAGCCCAAAGCAAACTCACCACGTAAAAAGATGAAAACTCGAGCTGCGCCGATAGCGTAGCCAGCGATGAGTGCACCCTCGACGAGCTGATGAGGATCCGCCTCGACGAGCATATGGTCTTTAAAAGTCGCTGGCTCAGACTCATCACCATTGATCACCAGGTAACGAATATCGGACTTCTTCAGCATCGACCATTTGCGGCCCGCTTCGAATCCGGCACCACCACGGCCCAAAAGGCTCGCCTGCATCACCTGATCACGAACATCTTCCGGATTCATCTCGAGGACTGCTTTACGCAGGCCCTGATATCCTCCATTTGCGAGATAGCCCTCCAAAGTCACATTCTTTGGGTCTTTTGCCCTCGCCGAAACAATCTTCAAAGGGGGAAGTGGCATCGTTATTTACTCCCCTCTTTGGACTCGGCGGCAGCCTTCGCCGCCAGCCTTTCTCCCTCTTTTGCGTCTGAGTCTCGCCTATGTCGCACAATTTCCTCAAGTGGAACGGCGATTGGATGCTTCCGTTGAACCCTAGAAAGCGTTCCATGGGGTGGAACTTCAGACTC
>JABEUO010000182.1 GCA_013044415.1 Acidimicrobiaceae bacterium | reverse complement strand
TGACACTGACCCAAAGATTTGACACTGACCCAAAGATTTGACACTGACCCAAAGATTTGACACTGACCCAAAGATTTGACACTGACCCAAAGATTTGACCTCGCGCAAAGCTAAAAACCCCAACTGGTTAGTCCCAAGCCATTCTCGGCCACCCTGCCTTGGACTACCTATTTCAGTTCGAATCTCAGAACTCATAACTTGCCCTTTTGGGCAGGTGATCAACCTCTCCTGATACACTGCACCCTTCATCTTAGATATAAAGCTGATACAAGTCGCCAATAGTGACTCACGGCCGTTTCAGATCGTCGTGGATTTCTAGAAAACCGGCAAAATATGTATCCTTTTCAGGCTCGATTACGTCTATCTACCGTACGAGAGACGACTTGAAAGGAGATCGGCGATGAAGAAGAGAGTTGGCAGCACCGACAGGGTAATACGGATTGTGCTCACCATTTTGGCGGTTGTACTCGCTTTCGAAGCGGGAGTATCCACGGCTTGGGGCATAGTGGCACTGGTTGTAGCGGCGATACTTTTGGTGACGGCTATTTCGGGATACTGTCCTATTTATTCGCTCTTTAGGATTGACACGCTTTCGATCGGCAAGCGCACTGGGTCATCCCACCGAGTGGCGCACTGAGTCGAGACCGTCTGCAGGCTATTTGAGGGGGTAAGCAGTGACACGCGGTGAATGGACGTCGATATTAATTTAGGAATGTCAAAGTCGTTTGATCCGCATCCGTAGCACATAACGGTCGGACAGAATGTATGCAGAATTATATAGTTCGATGCCAGTAAGCGGATCTGGCAATTCTGCTCGGAATTGCTCGGCCCGTTTCTGGTCACTCTTTCGCTTCGGGGCAGTAGATCCCATTTAGCTGCCCGATCCCATTGAGCAGGATGGTTAGCGTAACTGCGCTCGACGGTCCAGTGGCCGGTTGTGGCCGGTTGTAAAATCGCAGAACTTGGCTGCGTCGATAAACGGTCATATTTGCCTTCGCTAGAACGGAGGCGTTGGACGGCTCCTTTTAGTTGGTCGGTATAGCGTTGGAATTGATGAGCGAGATCGGATTATCCAGGTTGCAGGGACCCGCCCCTACGATAAATTCCTTAGTAGAAGAGATCCCCGCGCTCTACAGGTATGCATTGACCCTGACCGGGGATAGCGAAAAAGCGGAGTGGTTAGTCGGGGATACGATCTCGAAAGCATGGGAAAAAATAGCTACTTTTAGGGGTGAGTCCTCCGTAAAGACCTGGCTCCACAGGATCCTTCATAACTTGGCTGCGGATAGTTTTCGCCGGGGCAGTAATGAAGTGTCGGTCGAGGAGATAGAGGAGCAGTGGATGGATGACGACTACTCGGTTGATCCGGAAAAACTGCTAGAAAGCGCTGAAGAAAGGGAGGCGATAAAGGATTCCCTTTTGCGTTTGCCATTTGCCTACCGTAGTGTCGTGGTACTACACGACGTAGAGGGATGGCGATTGTCCGAAGTGGCTTCATCACTGCAGATCACTTTGGCGGCAGCAAAGCAACGACTCAGACGGGGCCGAATGATGATGGTAAGTGCGCTTTCAGAGGCGTCAGATAGGAGGGAGGCCAGCAAAGGCGTCCCCCTCAGTTGCTGGCAAGCTAGAAGCATGGTCTCGGACTATATCGATGGAGATCTCAGCGGTGGCAAGCGGGTCGACCTCGAAGGGCACCTACGTCTCTGCCCGACGTGCCCGCCACTTTATGCGTCACTGGTAGGTGTGAAGGCATCGCTCTCTAATTTGCGAGACCCAGATTCGGTTATCCCGCCCGACGTAATAATGAGAATCAGACATGGCGTTCATCGGGTGGCGAATGGCTTGAGGTGACCTGATTTTGCTCGGTGTATTCTTATCGAATTCACAATTCTTCCGGATCGGTTCTGAAAAGGATCGCCGGGTTCAAAAAGTGGACCTGGTAGCATATGCAGATTCTTTTAAATTGTGGTATTTCGGTATTTATTTAACCCATCCTCGCTGCCTCTTTACGCTGCGTTAACATTTCGGCAAAGGGTGCGAAACATTGACCGACAAGACTTGTTTTTGGTGGGATGCCGTATCGGTTTTCCTGCATTCTCAAGACGGGTGCGGTTTCTGGATGGAACCGAGTTAACGAAAAAGGCACAGTGATGAGTTACCAGGCGGAGTACATCTGGATCGACGGCACAAAGCCGACGCCGATAATGCGCAATAAGACCAAGATTATCAAAGACGGCGAAGAGCCCGGCATTTGGGGATTTGACGGTTCGAGTACTAATCAGGCTCCCGGGAGCAACTCGGACTGCGTGCTAAGACCGGTTTATTCATGCCCGGACCCAATTCGAGGCGGAGCAAATGTCCTTGTGCTATGTGAGGTTTTGCTGACTGACTTCACCCCTCACCCCACGAATACTCGGGCGGCCTGCGTGGCCGTAGCGGAGAAGTATTCGGCCCAGGAACCGATGTTCGGAATCGAACAGGAGTACACCTTCTACCAGAATGGTCGGCCATTGGGTTGGCCCGAGACTGGATACCCGGCCCCGCAAGGCCCTTACTACTGTGGTACCGGCGGTGAGAAGATGGTGGGACGTGAGATCGTCGAGGCTCACACCCAAGCGTGTATGGACGCTGGGATCTCCATTGAGGGCACAAACGCAGAAGTGATGATGGCCCAGTGGGAGTTTCAGATTGGAATTCTTCCACCACCGGCTATTGGTGACCAGCTTTGGATGGCGAGATGGCTGTTGATGAGGGTCGCCGAAGACTACGGGGTCGTTGTCAACTGGGATGCCAAGCCAATGCCTGGTGACTGGAACGGTGCTGGGGCACATACCAACTTTTCCACCAAGGCGATGCGCGAGGGTTATGACGCGATAATCGCTGGATGTGAAGCGCTCGGCAAAGAGGTAGAGAAGCACATAAGTAACTACGGTGAAGGTATCGAGAAGAGGTTGACCGGAGCCCACGAGACCGCACGCTACGACGTCTTCAGTTACGGGGCTTCCGACCGTGGAGCATCGATCAGAATTCCATGGGCGGTTGAAAAGGCGAAGAAGGGTTGGATCGAGGATCGCCGCCCCAATGCCAACTGCGATCCGTATGTAGTTTCACGCTTGATAGTTGAAACGGTCTGCGAAGACGCAGTTGGTCGTTAATTCAGTCCAGTTTTTGATACTACTAACAAGTCGCTAGTTGCAATAGAGAGTGTTATGCCGAAGGGGCCAGATATTTGGCCCCTTCGGTTTTTCTGGTGAGATCAGCTTGAGGGGTGGTTTCAAGCTGACAGGCCATCACTCACAGATCTGGGAGATTAATCTGGCGAGACCGATCGGCAAATTGCACATACTCGCTCCGCACTGGATGTGATGGCCAAACTGGTAACCGATCACCCGGTTCCCTCGGTCGGTGATTCAAGGTTGATAGCTGTTTCAGTTCGAAACCTTGAAGCTGAAGAGCGCCCGATTACCTTTGGACTACCTTTGGACGCCTTGATGGCGTGACTTAGGATGTCTCCGTGATCACGACTCTGGTGGATAGCTGTGGTTAATCTAATTCTTTATTGATTCGTCGGAGGTGAAAAACGAGCGACCCCCAGACCTTTTGGCGATGTACATCAGCTGATCTGCTTGTCGAAGAAGGTTGTCTGGGTCGGTGTCATCGTTTTGATAGTAGGCAACCCCAATCGAAGCGGATACCTTGAAGGAGGTTTTTGAGTCACTGAGCAAGAACGGCTCCTCGATACGGGCTATCAGCCGATTCAGGATCTCCTTGCATTCCGATTTGTCGCTAAGACCCGGCAGTAGGCAAACAAACTCGTCGCCCCCGATCCTCGCAATGGTGTCAACTTCCCTCAGTTCATTCGTGAGTCTTTTTGAAAGCTCGATTAAGAGCCGGTCGCCCTCTGCGTGACCATATAGGTCATTGATCGGCTTGAAGTTGTCCAAGTCCATGTATGCGAGGGCCAATACGCTCCCGGCTCGTCGGGCCTCGGCCATCCGAGAGCTGATCATCTCTACGAGCAGGCTCCGATTGGCTAAGCCGGTGAGGATGTCATGGAAGGCCATCTCGGAGAGTTGTTTTTGGTATTGGACCATTTCGGTAATGTCTGAGAAGATACCCGCATAATGGTCTATTTCTCCGTAGGTGTTTCGGATCGTAGTGATATGCATCAATGCGGGAAATTCAGATCCATCCTTACGTCGGTTCCAGATAGTTCCGCTCCAGCGGGATGTGTCCTTGAGTGAATCGTACATTTCTTTGAAGAAGTTTTGGTCGTGGATATCGGAGCCCACAAATCCGGCATTTTTGCCGATCGCTTCACTCCTCGAGTAGCCGGTTATCCGCGTGAAGCCCCCGTTGACCTCCAGGATCGTCGAGTGTTTGTCGGCAATTACGATCGCCTCACTCGAATTCTCGAATACAGCCGCCGCCCGTTGAAGTACTTTCAGGTTCTTATCTTCGTCGGTGATGTCGTTTCCGACAACTACTACGAACTTTACTTGGTTGTCGCTCCCTTTTATGAAGGAACTCCGCCATTCGAAGAGATGGGTAGAACCGTCTCGATGGACCCAGGGAGCGAAAGTGCGGTCCGCCCTACCGGCCTCGATAGCTTCTTTGAACCACTTCACTGCGGTCGGGCGGGATTTTGATGGGAAGAAGTTGAGGTGATAATACGGGCGATTCCTCATATCTTCAAACTTGACCCCAGTGAACTCTTCTAGGGCTACGTTGCACTGAATTATGCAGCACTCGGCGTCGAAGACCACCACAATTCCAGGGATCGACTCGATGATCTGCGAAACAAAGGCTTCCTGCCTTGAAATGCTCGCGGTCGCTTCGAAGCGCTCGGTGATGTCGACCCCGGTGCAGATGTATGCGTTAAGTGCCCCGAGGTTGTCAAAGTTAGGTATGACGTCGACTGCGAGGAGTCGCTTTCCCCCTCGAGCCGAGTTGACCCAGGCCTCGATACTTTCGCAAAGTCTGGTCCTTGTTGCCCTGGCTAACGCAGTTTGGATCTTATCCCGGTCACTTCCATCGGCGAGCAAGCGAAGGGGGAAGCGTTTGCCGATTAGCTGATCTTCACTCATGGCCAACAATCCACTGACTGCGTGGTTGACCATAAGCGTTACGCCTGTTGGGTCCACAACGGCTACTAGGACCGATGAAGTTCTCAGCAGTCGGTTTCTGCTTTCGTGCTCGGCGGCCAGCAGTTTTTCTGACTTAGAGAGGTCGGTTATATCCGCTAATGTCGTCTCGAAGTACTCAACACCGTCTTGAAGCTTTAGCGTAGTGTAGAGCTCGACTTCCTTAGTCTCTCCGCCCTTAGTCTGGTGGGTTGATGTCAAATGGAGAACTTCGTCGATTCCGGTCCTCTCGGCTACATCGACGAGCACCGAGCGGGACATGGAAGGGTTGAGGTCGAAAAGCGTTAGGTGATCGAAGTCCTCAGTGGAATAACCGTACATTGCCATGAATGCCGGCGACGGATCGAAGAGTCTTCCATCGGGGAGACTAATTTTCACCTTCTTCGACGCTTCGAATAACTGACTGCCACCGAAAACTATCGATTCTGATCGTTCTGCAACTTGCGCTGATGGTCTTGCCAATACGGAGGCGGCCGTTTTAGCGCAGTATTCGATTATCTCTCGCTGGTATGGAGTGGGCATCTTGTGATGCCGGTGTGACATCGACATCGTGCCAATGATCTCGGAACGGTTGTTTTGGATTGGCACCGACCAACAAGCCTTGATCCCCAGAGAGGTGACTAGGTTGCTCAGTTCTGACCACCGAGGATCGAGGAATGTGTTCCCAACGAAGACCGGCCCCTTTGAGAGGACTACATTGGCACAGGAACCTGATCCAGGGGAAACTTTGATGAGCGACATCGTGCGTTTTGCAGCGGGTGACATCGATGGAGCCTGACTCAGATTTAGCTGGTTGTCCTTATCGAGTAGCATTATGGCGGTGACTGAATCTGCGACGTAAGATTCTGCGGTAAGGCAGATCTGTTCTAATTGTGCAGTGGGGGAGGAGTTGCTGAAGCCGATTTGGGTCAACTCCCATGACAGGGAGACCAGTTTTCTCAACTCTTCTGCCGTAAGCTCAGAAAGGCCCTTGGCTCCGTATTCGATCCCGCCCCGATCAATATCATGGGCCGGTAGGTTGCGGTCGTTTGGATTCGAAATCCAAAGGTTTTCTTCCAGCATCTGTTTGATCGACTTGTACTGTGGGCCCGCGCCTAAGGAGAGGGCGCCCTCGAGCCGCGACAGGATGAGGTCGATTCGTGGATTAATTAGATATATTAAGGAGTTTCGTAGATCTCCGATCAACCTCTCGTCGGTCAAGACCTCTGGGTAGCTGGCCACGGACTCTACCCTGGTTGACCAGCGCCTAAGTTTCGCAATTCCGCCGAGACTCGTCTTTGGTCGGTCGCTTTTATTCTGCCACTCGAAGCTAAGGGCAAAATCGGCTATGTCCCTACCTGGCATCGGCTTGGCAATTGCGTATCCTTGACCGTAATCAGCGCCCATGATAGTGGCGGCTTCGATAAGGGCCTCAGATTCCAGCCCCTCCACGACCACCGATAGGTTTAAATCGTGCGCAAGGGAGGCCAAGTGCTCTATTAGCTTAAGCGGGCTCTTTGGATCGGTTGGATTTCTCACCAGGGTCTGGTCTATTTTGACCTCGTTGAAACCTATCTTCTCTAGCCTACGTAGTGAACTAAACCCAGATCCCAAGTCGTCCTGGGAGAGTTTTACCCCAAAACCCTTTATAGAGTCCAAGACTTTAGCCGATATTTCTAATTCGTTGAGCTCCTCCTCTTCGGTGAGTTCGAGTGTTAGTCGAGTGGGGTCGATCCCCGAGTTCTCGATCGACTTGGATATAACCCTCAAATACCTCGGATCTGAGAATCCTTGCGGTGGAAAGTTTACCGAGACGGAGGTCCTGATCCCCAGCCCCTCCCAATCTGCCAAGGCCTGACAACTTTTAATCAATCCGATCTCGAAAAGGATCAAAAAGTCATCCGGCCCGAGTGCGGCAAGGAAGTCACCTGGGTAAATCAGTCCGGCGGAACCTTCTGGTTTGAGCCGGGCTAGTGCTTCGACCTTGTGGAGCTCTCCCGTTTTCAGATCGACGATTGGCTGATAATGCATTTCAACTCGATGGCTGCTTACTAGTCCCCTCATCACAGTTCGAGTTTCGTAAGATATGGGCTTGGCACTGGCTAACCGTTCGATAGCCGCACCGATTATCTGCCTCGTAAGCTGGAGGATTTTCAGCCGCGAACTCTTGGCAAAGTAACCCGGCAAGTTCGAATAGAGCCCGATTAGTCCTTCTATCTTGCCATCGGAGTTCATGATCGGTATAGCAGCCGTGCACCTTATGCCTAACTTCGAGTATGCCTCTGACCACGGCGCCATTGTTGGATCGCTTTGTATGGCGGCGGAAACCTGAATTTCACCGCTTCGCCAAGCCCGCCCGGCCGGGCCTCCCCCTGTTGGCAAGTCCGCACGGCTGGACGGCGGAGGTATCTTTCTCTCACTGGCGAGACGACCAATTTGGACAAAGGTCTCGCCAGCAAAGTGGTCGTATTCCAACTGACCTTCGAGATTGAAGTGCCCGAAATACGCCCCGGCTATCCCTTCGCTCTGTATGAGAGAATCGAGGAGGAGTTTCAACAGATGCGATGTGCTGGTAGCCCTTTGAGTAATCTGAGCCAGCTCCTCAATTTCTAAGAATCTCACTTCATCGTCGTGGCGTTCTGTCTCTAAAATGACCAGGATCTGGCTGGCGAATTTGGCCTCGAGAAGCGACGCCGTCTCTTTCAGAACTTCGGGGGCGATCCCATACTTTGATGGAGCAGAGCGAAAGATCTCTACAGCTTCGGAGATCATCTTCAAAAGCCAGTCGACCGAGACGCCGACGGTAAGCAGGGTTCGTGTAATCTGCTTCGAAGCTAAGGTAACCGATTCTTCATCGGAATTTGGATCGACTAAAAGAGTTATGTATCTCGACAACTCGGTTTTCACCGTCGATGCTTCGGTCTCATTTAGGTGCGAGATCGCCGTCGACGATGGCTTTTCGTCACGGGTCGATTCGATGTTACGCTCTACTAGGTCGTCAATGATCGAAACAAGAGTTTCACCCAATCGACCCGACGAATTGGCCCCACCCTCGTTATGGATGTGGCTCACCGTTCCTCCCCAAAAAGATACCATGTCGCGCTTGGGTTAAAGGACTCGCTAACAGTGTCCCTTGTGGCTCGGCCAAGGTTAAATTCGTGCGACACAATCAAAAGGATTCACCATGTAAATAATACGACTTTCAAAAGCGCCAGCGGCGCACCGCTGCTATGTGGAACCTGATTGGATTATCGGATTAACCAAGCCGGTTCTAAAGGACGGAACTCCTTTTAGCCCTCATGGACGGTGATGGCTCCTAGCCCACCGAGTTCTATATTCGCATTCACAGAGATTTCCCGACTTGGAAACCCGCGTGGTAAGTAGAGGTAATTTAATCTTTGGTGATGGCTGCCGGTTGCACCCGGGCCGCCGGTTGCAGGGGCTCGAGCGCCTCGCCATAATCCTTTGCTAATCAATCGGTGAAAGGAGCAATTATCGGCGGCCTAAGAGAGATTTTTGATTCCCAGCTCGGCTCATCAAGGAAAAATGTCCATAAGTCGACACTTGCAATCAAAGTGCTGGTGGCCCAGCTAAGCAAACTAGTGACCTTCCACTATTTGGCAAGCACATACCAGTGCATTCTTTTGACGCTAGGGAAGATCCTGTTCGCGCGCTGCCTCGGCTCCAATTGACTCATGAGAACCGGACTTGTGGCGGCTTTTTCTTAATTTCGACGCCATATCCTTTGTCATATACTTCATTCCGCCCGCCCTTTTAGCACTATACATCAGCTGGTCGGCCTGTCGGAGAAGAGTATCGGGATCGGTATCGTCGTACTCGTAGAAGGCGACGCCGATTGACGCAGAAACCGTTGCCGTCTCGGTCCCGTTGGCAATCTCATAGGGCTCTTCGATCCGTTTAATGATCCGGTTAATGATTTTCTCGCATTCAGGCCTATCTTTGAGTTCTAACAAGCAGACGAATTCGTCACCTCCGATCCTCGCTACGGTATCCACTTCACGTAGTTCATATTCGAGTCTCCGAGCGACCTCGATCAGCAGACGGTCGCCTTCGGCGTGCCCGTAGGTGTCATTCACGGGCTTGAAGTTGTCAAGATCCATATATGCCACTGCGATTACCGAACCAGACCTTCGGGCTTCGGCCATTTTGGATTTGATCTTGTCGACTAGGAAACTTCTGTTAGCCAGCCCCGTAAGGAGGTCATGGAAAGCCATTTCAGAGAGTTGTTTCTGGTAGCGGATCATT
>JABEUO010000181.1 GCA_013044415.1 Acidimicrobiaceae bacterium | reverse complement strand
CTTTGGGTCAGTGTCAAATCTTTGGGTCAGTGTCAAATCTTTGGGTCAGTGTCAAATCTTTGGGTCAGTGTCAAATCTTTGGGTCAGTGTCAAATCTTTTGGTCAGTGGAGTGCTGATCATCTAGTCCGGATCAAACAGATGGAAGATCGCAAATGAACAGGTCTTTATTCATAATGGGAAAGAACGTAGACCTGCCTGAGTCGCCAAAAAAGGCAACGAGCTATTTTGGCATTTCCCTGTTTGCCCTTATACTCGCAGCTTGTACAACGTCATCGACCAGTGCACAAACTCCGGCGCAAACTCAAGGGGGCAACAAGTCGACTCCCATAGTGACTCCGTCGGAGATTCCCCAGATCCTGAAGTCGGCAAGTAATAAGAACAACCTAAACAATCAGACCCTTTCGATTCCTGGGCAGGGTCAAATCGAAACTGGTACCGCATTAGCTTTGGACGACGCTTTTTTCAAAATGCAGAAACTCGCCGGGTCAAAGAGCGTAACTGGCGCCAAGTACATTCCCTTTTACTACTCGCTGAAAGGGGATTCCATCCCCTATTCCTCACACTATCCCGCTCACTTTCTAGCCATGGTTTCGTTGACTTCGCCTGCTAACTCCGCTAGCCCAGCCGCTGCATGTCCCAACTCAGATTCGGCGACACTCTTCGAGTTTGTCAAGTCTTCGCCAAATTCGAATTGGAAGGTCGCCCTCGAACCATTCACGAATGGCTCGACCTCGCCGAAATTTGCAACCCTCAAAGACGGCTATTCAGCTCCATTGAACCCAAAGACGAAACTCGTGCTCCCACTAGCTCAAATCCCTGCCACTTTTGCTCAAGCACTCCAAACCTACGGCACCAGCGGCCGCATAACTGGAGGTTTGGCAAAGAGTGATTTCTCCACGACTGGCTGCTGGTCCGTCTTTGACTTCCATCAGGGCTACACGTTTTATAAGTCAGCATCAATCGCTCCGACTTTGTCGATTGCCCCCGTTACTCCGAGTGACGTAGTCACCTTCCCACTCACAAAGGGTGCTGTGCTCGAACTCTTTAGCCTAAGATTTGTCTACAACCTTCGGCCGGCGACCGCAACCGGCTCAATAAACCAACAGACCCAGCGTGGAAATCCTTATAGCTACACACTTCCGGCGGGCCAGTACTCCTCGGTCTCCCAACCCGGCATATGCGAACTTGCGGTTGTCGACCCACCAAATAGCATCAACCTAAGCCGCTCCACACAACCCCAACTTGTCGGGGCAGACTGTGGGGAACTGATGGCCAGTGGGCAGAAGGCCAGCAAGGTCACAACCGTCAACTTTGTCGGTCAATAGTAGCCGAGCGTCCCGCTTGAACAAACAACCGATCGGGCTGCACTAATTGAAACGCTATTCTGTAGCGTAGTTCACTAGCCACACCGCGGCCTTCAATACCATGTCGTGGTCGGGAAGGTCAACCTCCCCGATACCAGCAGATGGCTACGACTTCTTCTGGGCCTGAACCCAAGTCCCCCTCCGCGGCCAAAGCGAGCTACTTTAACCGTCACACACCCATCCCAACGAAGGATAACTCGCAATACGGTTCCGAGGTGCGACTGCCTTTATTTCCAATTAGTACGGAAACACCGAAGGAGAATCTATTGTAAAACGCTCACCATTGACTTATAATCGCCGATGCAGCTCTTTATTTGGATAATTTGTACCGAATTGTGCGGCAGGACTTGGGGGGGCCAGGGTGACTCAGGATTTAAATGTCAAAACTAGTTCCAGGACATCGAGGGCGCTAATAGTTCTTTGTTTGACTTTTTTTCTTGTTTCACTAGATAACACGATAGTCAACGTGGCCTTGCCTACCCTACAACGCTCCCTAGACGCGTCCACTACTTCTTTGCAATGGATTACCGATTCGTACACCACAGCGTTTGCTGGTCTGATTGTCGTAGGCGGATATCTGGCTGACCGCCATGGGCGTAGAGTCATTCTCCAGAGTGGTTTGACGAGCTTCATTTTGGGCTCGGTCGTAGCGGTCCTGGCGAGCAGTAGCGCAATCGTGATCCTCGGCAGGGTACTAATGGGCATAGGCGCCGCAATTTCAGTTCCAGCGTCTTTGTCAATGCTCGTAGATGTCTTCCACACCCCCAAGGCGAGGGAAGGTGCGATCGCTGGCTGGACTGCAAGCGCAGGAATCGGCGTTGCACTTGGACCACTGGCCGGTGGCGTCCTCTTGAAGTACTATTGGTGGGGCTCCATCTTCCTCGCTAGCGCAGTGGTGGCGGTAGCGGCATTGGTCATCTCGTGGTTCTGGCTGCCAAAAAGTCCCCATACAAAGGCGGAAAGGTTCGACTGGAGGGGTTCACTACTTACAGTGGTTATCCTCGTCTCCTTGGTAACTGGGATCATCGAAGGACCGGATTGGGGTTGGCTGGACTACAAGGTACTGGCTCTTTTTGTGCTCTCCCTGGCCGCCATGGGGCTCTTCGTCCTTCACGCTGGAAAATTCGAAAACCCCATCGTCGACCTTTCCATCTTGTCCAGCAGGCGTTTTTCGATGTCGTCGCTCGCCATGGCGACCACCTACCTGTGCATATTTGGATTCCTATTTCTGATGACTCAATTTCTCCAGGGGGATCTTGGGATGACCCCTCTGCAAGCGGGCATCCACTTTCTTCCCGCCGCTGCTGCCGTAGTCGCTGGCTCTGGAATTGCCAAGGCCGTTGGAGACAAGATCGGGCCAAAAGTATTGCTCGCTATAGGAATGCTGCTTCTCGTTGTAGTAAATATCAAAGAAATTGGATTTCAAGCCAACAGCAACTACACCTCCGTGGTGGGCATCCTGCTTATTGGAGGCCTCGCTATGGGGCTCATACTGACCGTTGGCACAGATGAAGTCATGGGGGTACTTCCGGCAAAGCACCTTGGAGCGGGGGCCGCTGTCAATGTTGCCCTGATGGAAATCGGCGGGGCAATTGGAGTGGCGCTCTATGGGAGCATATTCAACTCAGAATACGCTTCAAAACTAAGGCCAACTTCACATCTCTTGCCACCCGCTCTGGGGCACCTGGTCGTAGGTTCCTTTGAGGCTGGTCTTGCGATCGCGCACCAAATCGGTGGATCATTGGCTTTCATTTTGAATCTCAAGGTTCGGGGCGCATTTATGAATGGCTACGCTAATGCGGGCTGGGTCGGTATTGCCTCCGGCATCGTGGTAGTCCTTGTAGTAGCGACGTTGATGCCGAGGCGTTCGATCGCAGTGCAAGCCTTTGACTCCGAAACGATAACTTCGGGCGAATTTTCAGTCAACGAAGGTACGCTAGGTAAAACAAACGAGTCCAGCTGAAGTTAAAATCATCCGGTTCGAATAGTGGAACAGGCCACCTCGCAAACGGCACAACCGAACCGGAGTAGACGCAAATCCCTCTTGGCCAGTACCTGTTGGCCAGAAATGCTTTGGTCGGGAAGGCGGGATTTGAACCCGCGGCCTCAGCGTCCCGAACGCTGCGCGCTGCCAAGCTGCGCTACTTCCCGTGGAGAACCAGCCTACCCTCCGGAGGAGGGAAAAGTCCTTCGGCGCACTTTTTTATTCGGCACCGCGTCGCCCATTAACCGACTCTACTAGTGACCGATGTTGCTTGGGACCGATATTGAACTAGCTAAACGGCCGGCGTGGTCTCGGTCGGAGCAAATGAAGGATCCTCGAAATTTTGATTTGATAGTATCTCTACCACGGCTTTTCTGATTCTGATCGGATCCAAAGGCTTAATAATGTAGCCGTTGGCGCTTGAGCGACGCGCCAAGAAGATGTCGGCCCTTCGATCCACTATCATCAAGACCTTCGACGATGGTAAGCGTCCACCAGACTCCTCGAGGCGAAGATCGAGGCAGATCGCCATCCCGCCCATACTCCCCACCTGCATATCCACAATGACCAGGTCTGGAAGGTGTGTTTTTACCGCATTCCTTGTATTCCTGCCGTCGTCGACCTTAATGAACTCATAGTTAATCGTGCCAAGTGCCGATTCGAGTTCGTCGGTGACCGAGGGAGTATCTGCAACTAAAAGAATCTTATACATCGCCTAAAAGGGTAGTAGCTCGGCGAGAGTTATGCGAATCCGGATGCAAAGTTAGCCCACTTCTCCAAGTGAAATATCCTTAGCGATCGCCTCGACGCCGGCCAAATCCGAAATTTCACCCGCTATCTCGTCGACAAATAGCGTCTTGGCATCCCCTAGCAACTCCTTTAGCTCGCTCCCCACTTTTAGGTCCGATGCCCTCTTTCGCGCCAAGTAAACCCAGTTATCGGCCACGAGGTTCTTTGCTCCATTTTGAAGCTCCAAAGGCCCGGCAAAATCGGGTGTGACACGATTGACTATTAGCGCGTGGAATTCGCGTTTGGACTTCTTCAGCCTCTGGGCGAGTTGATCTAATTCCAGGATTGCCCCTTGGCTCGGGGAGGAGATGAGCACCAGGGCTGTCTCAGGGGAAGAAAGCACCCGCTCAACCGAGTCCGCCCTCTCTTTAAAGCCATCTTCTATACCGGAAAATACCTCAAAAAAGCGAACCGCATCTTCTACTACTTCCGCCCCAACGACCTTGGATATCGTCTTCAATAGGGTCCGAGTGGCTAGGCTTAGTGGCCTCAAATAGGCAGGTGGTGGCTTTATCAATAGCTTAAAGATCCTGTTATCCAAGAAACTCGAAAGCCGCTTGGGGGCGTCGAGGAAATCCAAAGCGCTGACGCTCGGAGGCGTATCGACGACAATTACATCAAACCTGGCATCCTCGTAGAGTTCAAAAAGCCTCTCCATCGCCATAAATTCCTGGGTCCCAGACAGGGAGGTAGTTAGGTTTTGATAAAGCTTGTTAGCCAGTATCTGCTCAATCTGCTCTTGCGACTTTCCATAGCGCCTTACCATGTCGTCGAAGGTCGCATGAGCATCCAGCATCGTCGCATATAGTTCGCCAGAGCCCACCTTGGTAACGAGTGAAGCGTCATTGCCAAGTTGACTTAGGCCAAGTGCCGAGGCAAGCCTGCGAGCAGGGTCTATTGTCACCACGCACACCTTCTTGCCCGTGGCCGCCTCTGCGTAAGCTATAGCAGCTGAACAGGTAGTTTTACCGACTCCCCCAGGGCCTAGGCATACGATTACCCTCCTGTTAGACAAGAGTTCTGCCATTGAATTTTGCAACTCGTCTCCGTCCTATTTCCTCAGGGTAGTCATCGACCATTTCGTCCACTGATCGGCGATGGGCACTTTGAGTCGGTCGTCTTCAATTGCAGTAATGCTGAAAATGGTCTGATCGAACTCCTCCATGAGACGTTCTATCTGATGCATCTGTGACTGGAACTTCGACTGACGGTAGGCCCAAGCTGCGCGTGCGTCAGCGGGCGAAGATTCAAGCTCGACGTCGCCGACAACTATCGGGG
This sequence comes from Acidimicrobiaceae bacterium, assembly GCA_013044415.1. Classification (GTDB taxonomy): domain Bacteria; phylum Actinomycetota; class Acidimicrobiia; order Acidimicrobiales; family Acidimicrobiaceae; genus JABEUN01. The sequence continues at coordinate 1,653 of JABEUO010000181.1, read as the reverse complement.
CTAGGACCTTATTCACCACTAAGGAAGCCACGTAGAGCGTGGTCTTATCGGAGATCGCTTCATTCAGCTCAATCGCTTCCTGTACCGGCGTCTCCTCGGCTATGGTCACCATTACGCAACTTACCCTCGTTGGATCCTTGAGCATCTCAAGTACGTCGTCTGCCTGCGCCTTCAATGGTCCCACCCTGGCAACTTCGGCTAATCCGGCAGGTGACGTCAGAAAGCTCAACGCGTGCCCAGAGGCTGGTAGATCGACCACAATCAAGTCGTAATCGCCCGTCTGCTCGAGCTGCTTGAGCTTCCCGAGCAACAATAGGTCCTTTATCCCCGGGATAGCCGTCGCAACTACTCCGATTATCCCAGTCGAAATGAGCCTCGAAGCCACCTGTCCTAAGGAATGATCGGCAAGATAGTCGACTAGAACCTCATGGGGCTCAAGTTTCATCGTCTTAAATGAGTCCTCTATCGGCTGACTTGCGAATTTTTTTTCTTCCCCGGACCGGTCGGCTGATTGCCCGTCACCCATACCGGATCCTTCAGCAACCGATTGAACGAGATTGGTAAAGTCGTCCAGTCTAACTAAGAGAACATTTGGGGAGGACAGAGCCGCAAGATGGGCGATGTATCTTGCAACAGTAGTTTTACCTACTCCGCCCTTGCCGGTAACAAGGCACACCGTGGCGCCCTTGGTCAAGTTGTAAATCTCGCCTGTCTTGTTCTCTTGGGTCTTGTTCTCTTGGGTCTTGTTCTCTTGGGTCTTGTTCTCTTGGGTCACTCCATGGGATACTAGAGCATCTAGAACCCAATTAGTGGTAAAGCTACCAACGACTTGAGCATTGTGCTGGGTCGGCTACCGCAAAACCCATCGTTGGCCTCCTTGACGTAATCTCAGGCATCAAGATCTCGGGCATCAAACCAAGGCGGTGTGAATTAACTGCATCTATAACTGCATTGATACCCCGGGCTGTCGATGTGTTTACTTGAAACCTCCCCACGGATAAATCCGGGGGATTCCTGGCTCAGGCAGCCTGAGTGCCCAGCGGACACCCAGGTCATATGCCATCAACACCAGCCGGGTTGAAACCAGTTCGGACGACCATCACGGCCGCAGAATTCTTGTCCCTTGAACTGACTAACCCGCAGACATCGCAGAAATAGGTCCGTTGAAACAGTGGGAGGCAGTGTTTGGTTCTAGCACCGCACCCCTAGCTATCAGGTTAGTTGTCGCTACAGTCGGCAGTGCCCCGCTAGAGATCATCAAACAGTACGTGGCAAATCAGCGCAACGTCTGAGCGCTGGTCTCAGGACTTCGCCCTGGTAAGGCTCTACATGCCCATGGCTAAAGCCAGGGGCATTGTGCCCCACACTCCATTCTGGTAAAGTCCCCGAAATCTCTACCCTGAGGTGGCGCGGCACTCATCGGCAGCCCTTGGCTAATGCCAGCTCATCCACCAGCTCCATTGCTTAGCGTCCCGCGCTAGAAACGCGGGTCGCATTATGAGTTGCCATGGAGACCCTTTGAATTGTGGCGAAATGACGGCCCAGCTTGATTATCCTAGAGCCGAGGCCTTATTATGCGAGAGGGGATGGGGGGCCATTCCCTCTGGTACATCTTGTTGCACATTTGATCTGGGGAGGGCGAATGGGTCAGAG
>JABEUO010000004.1 GCA_013044415.1 Acidimicrobiaceae bacterium | reverse complement strand
GTTTGCCATAGCCGATAGGGCTGCGACATGTCCATGGAGGAGAGTACGGGTTATCTCAAAGCCCTCTCCGGCTAAGACGTAATCCTTGCCGGCTAACAACTGACGAAGTATCTCAATGATTGGCCCAGGCAGATGGGAGAGATTGGCCAGTGTCTCATTCTTTACCTTGCCGTCTTCTCGGAAGGAGTGGCGCAAAAGGTGGGACTCGTAGACCCTGTCCTTGTAAGTACGACGAGTTGCGACTACGTGCATCGCAGAGTTCTTACGTGTCATAAGGAACTTCTATGCCATAACATCCAGTATGTGAACTATTTAGTGACTACAACCCTCAAGATATTTATAACCATAACTGCTGGATAGGTTGCATTTTCAGGCCGAATTAGTCGGGTAAGTTCAGTTTTGCTCTCGGCGGAGAAGGTCAGAGCTATCTGGTGATCCAATTGGTGATGAATTCCTGACGCCTTGCGACCCACTCCTCGTAGGTGATCGCGAACCAAAAGTGATCCTCCCACACCCCGTTGATCTCGACGTACCTCCTAGCGAGGCCCTCCTTTGCTATACCGAGCTTCTCCACTACCCGCCTGCTCCGCTGGTTTCTCGGAAGAATCGATATCTGGACTCGATGCAACTTGGCCTCTTCGAAGGCGAACTTCATCGCCACGACCACAGCTTCAGGGATGTAGCCGTTCCCCGCTACGTCCTGGTCGATCCAGTATCCGATGGTGCAGTTCTGCAGGGGACCCCTCTGGACACCCGAAAGGTTGACTTCACCTAAAAAGCGATCACCTAAAAACACTCCGAAGCCGTAGGCAAAGTCCCGGCGGGAGTCTTCGTCCCTCGCTCGACAGAGGAGTTCGAACCCGGGCTTACCCATCTGCTCAACCCTCGCAGACTGGAGCTTGGGCTCCCAGACCGACAACCACTCCCGGCACCTCGTGCGGACGTCGATCCACTGGCCGTAATCACTCGGGCGAAGGGGCCTGAGGGATATCCGTGCCCCACGCCATACATTGGCCAATTCGTCCATCCTTTCCCCAGGGTGCCCATCGAGACAGCCAGATCACCCAAAAACCTTAGAGGAGAGTGTAGGTCACGACGTCGAGGGTTATCATCTTCGCCACCCAAGATCCGACCGGGTTCCACCCACCGGCCAAGGAGTATGCGAGTTGGGCGTGGAGGCACTTCACCCCCGCCCTAGCACCTCCAACCCCTTTGGCCAGGGAGAGTTGAGGCGGCAAGTCCACCTTGGCAATGAGATCGTCCCGCCCGGCGGTATAGATTCGAGATACCCCGGCGAGCAGCAAAGGAGAGAAGATCCTCTCGGCTTCTTTAACACCGCCCTCTGATTCGAGCCGACTAACCCGTTGGGAAATCTCCGGATCTATCAGCCAAAACCAGGTCGGCATCGGTCTTTGGTTATCGGAGATCGGGAAGTTCTCGATGACCACCACTCCCCCTTTAGGGATGCGCACCGCTACCCTAAAGGGAAACTCGACCCTTCTTGCTAGGAGTGACTCGACCTCTAGTCTCTCTTCTTCCGAGGCTAAAAAGCCACCCGGCAGACCCATATACTCAGCCTTTTTGTATTCCTTTTTTGTATTCTCAGCTTGCCTGCGGTCAGCTCTTTATCTGGTCAGGCTCTTTTGCGCCGATTCTTCTTGTTCCTCTTGAGTAGGATCAAAATCACAAAAAATACCGCCGGTATAGCCGGAAGCAGTCGCTTCGCCATGGTCTTCCCGGCGAGCCCCATCAGGTCGACGGGCTCTGGTTCTACGCTTCTCGGCTGAGTGGCAGATCCCGAAGTCGAAGCGCCCGAAGTAGTTGCCTTTCCGTTAGTATCCTCAGGCGAGGATGCCGATGAGGCTGGGGCGTTGGATCCTAAGACCGTCGACTCGAGGGTCGCTACGAACTGTTCGAGGAGCTTTCCCGAAACATCAGCGAGTACCCCCCTACCAAACTGAGCGACCCTACCAGATATCGCCAAGTCCGTGGTCACCTCTACGAAGGTGCCAGAGCCCGCCTCTTTGAGCTGTGCGGTAATAGTCGCCGAAGCGTTGCCTTGGCCCTTGGTATCCCGTCCCTCGGCCTTGAGGACCGCCTTGTGAGCCTGTTCGTCCTTCTCTATAAAATGCGCCTTACCCTTGTATGAAGCGGTAATCGGGCCGACCTTGATCTTTACCTGGCCCAGGTAGCTCTCGCCGTCCCTGCCGTCTAGGGAGGCCCCCGGAAGACAGGGGGCGATCTTCTCAACGTCGGTGAGAGTCTCCCAGGCCTGCTCGATCGGGACCGAGACGGTAAATTCGTTCCTTATCTCCATATCTCCAAATCCTCCAAAGTATCGATATCGAATGGCTCTGCGTCACACGCGACCTCAGCGACGAGTTCGGGATGTGACGAGATCAGCTCCCTTGCCCCCAAATCACCTACGGCTGGCATCAGTCCCCAGACTGATTCGGCCAACCGAACCGGATTTCGCCTCTTGCCATCGTAGGTAGCGACGGTTATCGGCGAAGTACGGCTTACAAACACACTAGTCCAGCATCGGGCGTCGATACCCGGCTGGTCTCCCAACCCTATAGTTATCGCATTCAATCCCTTTAAGCGCGCCTCCTCGATTGCCACCATCACACTGCTCGCCATACCGCTTTGGTAGCGATCATTCTCTAGCACCTCGAATCCCTTCGGGATTAGATCCCCGATCTCTGTTCCACCGACTACCACAAAGTGTTCCTCGGCCGGGACGGCCAGCGCAGCCTCCAGTGACCAACGCACCAACTCTTTTCCACGAAAGATGGTCCGAAGCTTTGGGGTCGACCCCTTGAATCGACTACCTACCCCGGCCGCCAATACACAGACCGCTTCAGCCAACTAGATAACCCACTACCTGACGTGTATCGGGCCCTGGGAGTCCTTCAGGCTCGCCAGGTTCTTCTTTGCGCTACAGGCGATGACCTCGGCCATGATCGAAATAGCCGTCTCCTCGGGACTGGTAGCACCAATATCTAGCCCTATCGGCCCCATCACCCTATCCAGATCCTTGGGATCGATGCCGGTCTCGATGAGCCGGTTGAGCCTCTCCGAATGGGTCCTTCTGCTCCCCATCGCCCCGATATATCCGACCTTGGTCTTGAGGGCCTCGGTAATCGCCGGGACGTCAAATTTGGGGTCGTGGGTCAGCACACAGATGGCGTCGGACGGTCCTAGCTCTGCTCCAACCTTCTCGATATAGCGATCTGGCCAGTCGACTTCAACCTGGTCGGCCATAGGGAACCTCTCCTTGGTGGCAAAGATCGGTCTAGCGTCACAGACGGTCACCTGGTACCCGAGGACCTTAGATACCCTGGCCAGCGCGGCGGTGAAGTCGACCGCCCCGAAGATCAGCATCCTCGGCGGTGGAGCGTAGACCTCGAAGACTACCCCAACCTCTTGAGCCCTAGACTGCCCGGATCGGCCAAAGTGCCTCCGAGTCGAGCGACCGTGTTCCAAGGCGGCCTGGGCGTCCCTTTTGACCACCCGGTCCAGGTCAGCATTGCCGAGGGATCCAAATACCTCTCCCTTAGAGTCGACCATCATCGAAGCACCGGTGCTTGGGAGCATCACCCCCTGGTTCATCTCGGCGAAATACTCAGAGGTCGTATCCTGAGAGAGGTCTTCGGTCGCAAATACCGTAGCTACAACGAGCGGCTCATCTTTGGAAAGCTTCTCGGCGAGGAGGTCGATGAAGCTGGGTAGCTCCGGCTGGACCAGGATATGCAGTGTCCCACCGCAGGTCAGCCCGACGGCAAAGGCCTCGTCGTCGGAGTAGCCAAAGGTCACCGTCCGGGCACACCCAATCAGTGAATCGTCACCGGGTGGCAAGATTCCAACGGACTTCATAGTCGCCTCGGACGCCCCCATGGCACCAAGGGCCTCTTGGACCACTGCGCCCTCGACGCATCCACCGGAAACCGAACCGGCCACCTCGGCCCTTTCGTTGACTGCCATGGTAGCGCCGACCTCCCTCGGGCTCGATCCCTCCACGGCGACCACCTTCGCCAGAGCTACCTTAAGACCCTGATCCCTCCAGCTAAGAACCTGTGTGAGTATCTCTTTCACTTCGAAATCTCCTTGACCAAAGCCTCTAGGGCCGCTACAGAATGACCTTCTAAGAATGAATCGATATAGGGAAGTGCTGCGGCCATCCCCCTCGCTAGTGGCGCATAACCAGGCATCGCCTTTAGGGGATTGATCCAGATGACCTTGTGGGCCACTCGGTGTAACCTCTGCATCTCCCTCGACATGACCTCCGGGTCACCGCGATCCCAGCCATCGGAGGATATAACCACGATCGCCCGCCTCGCCATACCCCTTATCGCAAAATGATCGTTGAAGCTCTTAATCAACTCTCCTAACCTCGTACCCCCCGAGAAGTCGACGACCTTCTCCGATGCGTCCTTGAGCGCCCTCTCGGGATCCTTAGATTGCAGCTGCCGGGTGATACGGGTCAGCCTGGTTGCCATGGTGAATACCTCTACCCGCTGTGCCCCGAGCACCGCCGAATGGGCCAGGTGCAAAAGGGGCCTCGAATAGGGCTCCATAGATCCCGAGACATCGCACAAAAAGACAACTTTTCGCCGCTTAAAAGTCCTATCCATCATCTCTGGGACGGTAGCTTCGCCCCCGGCGGAGAGGGACTTCCTGATCGTCTTTCGTAGGTCCACCCGGTTTCCCTTTGGGTTGGCGACCCGCCTGAATGAACTGCGCAACGGAGGTGACCAGCGGAAGAGCTGGATCATCCTCATCGCAATCACCAGTTCCTCCCTATTCATCTTCGAGAAGTCCTGGTCCCTCAGGACCTCCTTTTCGGAGTAGCGAAGGGCGAGTACCTGATCAAAAGTGACCTCTTGGTATTCGGCGTCCTCTTCTTGGCTAGCCGGATCCTCCAGGTCGTCGGTCACGATCAGCATCGTCGAGGGAATCGAGGTCTTAGCCTCGACCATCTTGGTCCTTGCGAGCCAGAATCGATCGAAACAGCGATCGTAGGTGTCAAAGGATTCGGGCCTGGTAATCAGTGTCGCCCTCCCCGCCCAGTAGACCGAAGCCTTGGAGTCGATCCCCACAACGCCGAGTGCCTCGTGAAAATTGGCCACCGCAGTAGCGGGGACGGCGATGCCCTCCCCCCGAAGCGTGTATGCAAATCCCGCTGCTATCTCGGCAGGTCTGGCCAACTCAAACCCCTTTTAGAACGGCTCCCCTGACGAGCTCGGTTATGTCCAGGGCTCGAATCTTCTCTTGGTCCTCTCGATACTTGAGTATCGCCCCGAGTGATGCCTTAAGTGAATCGGCGTCGATCTTGGTCTCTCCAAGCAGGGAGAGGGACCTCGCCCAATCGATGACCTCTGCAATCCCCGGGGGCTTATAGAGGCCGACCTTCCTCATCTGATCGGCGACAGCGGCTACTTGAGAAGCGAGGCTCCTCTCGACTTCTGGGGCACGCCGGGTTATAATCTCGACCTCCCGCTCAAAGCTAGGATGCTCGACCCAGTGGTAAAGGCACCGCCTCTTCAGTGCGTCGTGTACGTCCCTAGTCCTATTCGAGGTGATGATGACGATGGGCGGAACTTCGGCTTCGAAGGTTCCGAGCTCGGGTACGGTAATCGAATAGTCAGAGAGGACCTCCAAAAGGAACGCCTCGAACTCGTCGTCCGCCCTATCCACCTCGTCGATCAGCAAGACTGGTGGGAGGACCCTCCCGTCGTCCTTCTTAGTCAACGAGCCCGGATCAATCGCCTGCAGCAGTGGCCTGCGGATCAGGAAACGCTCGGTATAGAGCTCCCCCTCGACCACTTCGGCGTCCAGTCCCGAGGTGTGGTCGGCCTCGGTCACCTCTAGGGTCCTGAGGTGTAGTAGCTGCCTCGGATAGTCCCACTCGTACACCGCCATCTGTGCATCGACGCCCTCATAGCACTGGAGTCTGATCAAAGGGACGCCAAGCCATGTGGAGATCGTCCTGGCTACTTCGGTCTTTCCGACACCCGCCTCACCCTCTAACAGGATCGGCCTAGAGAGACTCAAGGCCAAAAAGAGCGCTACAGAGAGCCCCTCGTCGGCTAGGTAGTCAAACTTCTCCAACTCATCTGTGAGCTCTTTTGGGTTGGAAATCCCAAAGAGGTTACCCGCCATCAAAATCCTTCCATGCCGCCAAATTCGCCCGGGGCCACCTAACACCGCCCGTCTTGTCGACGCTGGGTTGCGGGTAAAAGGTGGAACCGACCGTTAACTACAACGGACGGTCCTAGCCAGGGATTCCCGACCCGAACCGTCCGTCGATAGAAACTATCTGTTAGCCCAGTTCCTCTAGTGCCCGACCGACTAGCACGTGCGCCAGGTGACGACGGAACTCTACCGTGGCATTCAGGTCGCCAGGTGGATCTAGACCGAGATCGGCCTGAGAAGCCGCCTCTTTGATCGAAGCACCGTCTTTGATCGCAGCCTCGGTTCCCGCTGCCCTAACCGGGGTCGAACCCATATTGATCAGGGCTACCCGGGTCGAACCGTTCCTCACTGCGGCCACCCCGACGATCGCCCAATCCTGTGCCCGCCGATTGAACTTCTGGAAAGACCACGACTCGATGTTCGTGGGGACCCTGATCTCAACGAGTACCTCATTGGGAGCGAGAGCGGTCTCTAAGAATCCCTTGTGAAACTCGGTAGATTTAATCTCCCTCCTTCCAGATGGTCCCTCGACTACAAAGACTGCATCAAGCGCCAGCGCCGCAGCAGGGAGGTCGGAAGCCCCATCGCCGTGGGCGATAGACCCTCCAATGGTCCCCTTATGCCTAACCGAAGGGTCACCGACCTGACCCGCCACCTTGGCGATTATCGGTGCCTTCGCATTGAGTAGGGGTGATACCTCTAGATCCCTATGTCGGGTCAGTGCTCCGATTGCAATCTGACCACCATCCTCCCTGACGTAGGAGAGATCCTTGATCCTGCCGATGTCGACCAGGGTCGACGGGGTCGCCAAACGGAGCTTCATCAGGGGAACCAACGAATGGCCGCCGGCTATGAACTTAGCGTCTTCGTTGTCTCCGATCATCGAAATAGCCTCTCGAACCGATGAAGCTCGGAGGTAGTTAAAACTTGCTGGATACATCATTCTCCTTTTGGGGTCTGCCTAGGCCCTTACGGCCTGAATAGCCTTCCAAACCCTCTCGGGTGAAGCCGGCATCTCGATCTGGACGGTTCCAATATGGCTCAGTGCGTCTACGACGGCGTTCATTACCGCTGGGGGCGATGCGATGGCTCCCGCCTCGCCGATCCCCTTTACGCCGAGCGGGTTCGTCGGCGAAGCCGTTACGGTATTGCCTAGCTCAAAGCTCGGAAGCTCCGCAGCAGAGGGCAACAAGTAATCCGCAAAAGTCGCATTCAACAGGTTGCCGGCGGTATCGTAGACCGCCTCTTCGAAGAGCGCCTGTCCGATTCCTTGTGCCAATCCTCCGTGGATCTGGCCCTCGACAATCATCGGGTTTACCCTCGGTCCGCAGTCATCCACCGCCATATACCTCAAGAGGTCCACCTTGCCGGTCTCCTCGTCTACTTCTACGACGGCGATGTGGCTGCCGAAGGGGAAGGTGAAGTTGGGTGGATCCCAAGTCGTCGTAGCCTCGAGGTTCGGCTCGAGACCGTCCGGGAGGTTGTGTGCCGTAAATGCCTCGAAGGCGATCGCAGCCAGTGGCATGGCCTTGTCCGGAGATCCCTTGACACTAAAGGTCCCCCCTTGGTACTCGAGGTCCTCCTCGGACGCCTCCAAGAGGTGGGCGGCGATCTTCTGGGCCTTCTCGAGGACCCTCTCAGTCGCAAGGTGGACCGCCGAACCTCCGACGCTCAGTGAGCGGGAGCCGTAGGTGTCCATTCCATGGGGGGCGATCGAGGTGTCGGAGTGCAGGACCTCGATGTCATCCACCGAAATGCCGAGCTTGTCCGCTACGATCATCGCCCAGACGGTCTCGTGGCCCTGTCCATGCGGAGCGGTACCCGTAACGACCTGGACTTTAGAGGTTGGCAGGATTCGGACGGTTGCCGACTCCCACCCTCCAGCTGCGTAGTTCAAGCTCGCAAGTACCCTAGAGGGTGCGAGCCCGCACATCTCGACGAAGAAGCTGAGCCCGATTCCAAGGTGCTTCTTGGAACCCTCGGACCTCCGCTTCTCCTGCTCGGCCCTTAGTGACTCGTAACCAACTGCGGCTAAAGCCTGATCTAGGTTCGGGCCATAGTTGCCCGAGTCAAAGACCAAACCGGCGGGCGAATTGTACGGGAAGGACTCGGTCGGGATGAAATTACGCCGCCTGATCTCCGCTGGATCTACACCTACCGCCTTGGCTAGGGCGTCCATCGCACGTTCGATAGCGTAGGTTGCCTCCGGCCTGCCGGCTCCGCGATATGCATCCGTCGGGGTCTTGTTGGTATAGACACCGGTGCACTTGAAGGCGTAGGTCGGGGTGTGGTAGGCGCCGTGGTATAAAAATGCACCGAGCAGGGGCACACCAGCGGTGATCAGCTGCTGATAGCCGCCCATGTCTGCGATGATATCCGCCCTTACCCCTAAGAGCTTTCCATCCTTGTCGGCTGCTAACTCGATGTGCTGAACCTGGCCACGACCCTGGATCGTCGCCTGTGCACCCTCGGTGCGCTCTTCGGTCCAACGAACTGGAACCTTATGCTTGCGGGCGAGGGCTAGGCATAGCAGCTCCTCGGGATAGACGTCGAGCTTAGACCCGAAGCCCCCACCGACCGACGGGGCGATCACCCGGATCTTAGACTCGGAGATACCGACCGTGAGGGCCGTCATCACCTTGAGAATGTGGGGGATCTGGGTCGCCGAGTAC
>JABEUO010000180.1 GCA_013044415.1 Acidimicrobiaceae bacterium | reverse complement strand
GGATCGGACGGGACTCGGTGCCGCCCAGAGCGAGAGACCCTTCTACCTACAGACCTACCGCAGAGACATGGGAGGAGGGGTATTCGCAATGATGAAGGACGCCTCTGCACCGATCTACGTCTTTGGGAAGCATTGGGGCGGACTGCGTATCGGTTATAAGGCGCACAGCGCTTGAGAGGGAGGACCGGGCCGTTTACCATTAACGGGAATGCCGCGGAGATATTCTACTCCGCGGGTCGACTCAGCCTTTAAGGCGCCCATCGGGTCAAATATCGGGTAATCCTTCTGGTAACCGCTACCATCGAACCCCGTGGTGATTTAAGCGCGCACATCGATGAAGTCAGGATCGGTATGGATCTATCAGCGGACGCTTTCGATAGTCCTATGCCCAGCTACGGGATTGCTAGTGCCATAGCACTGAAACGTCACCACCTTCGGTCATCCATCGTCCGATTTCAACTAGGCCGAGGTTGAAAAAGTCATACTCCCGGGTTTGCTGAACCTTTATCGATCCCAGTAATTCGGCTTTTTCCCGTATGCGCCTCACACCATTCCCACTGCATTGGGTGAACTGACTACCAGCCTCCGAGACAAGAGGTTTAGCGCGGGATGAGCCGAGTTTCTTTACAGACAGCAGGTTGATAGCGCTAAGTATCTCTGTAACTTCACCAGACTAAGGGCAGCCAGCGACTAAACAACAACCGCCAAAGTTCACCTTTGTCCTCATGCGGTTCAGGGTACTCAGCGATGAGGTCGACGACCTCGCTGGTTCTGATTCCGCTTTAGTGAAGTGGTCCTAAAACTCAGCCTTCGCCCACCCCGCCTCGGCTGTAGTGCATCCCCCACAAAGGTATCGATTTTATGACCGGCTATCGGGTGATGGAATGGATCAAGCGGATCTTTGCACCGGTCTTAGAGCACATACGCATATTTCGGGACGACTTGCGGTCATGAAGAAACGTTGCGGAAACTCGCCCGGCGCAAAGGGAAACTCAATTCTCAAATTCATCCACCGAGCGATTTGGTCGTCGATTAGCCTCCCTGAAATGGCCAATCCATCTAACGGCGTCCAAGCGACTCGACTAATATTGAAATCAATCAGCCAAAATGGCCCCAATACCGACACCAATTCACCATTTTCCAATGCGATCGCGAGAACGTAGTAGTTGGGATTCCCAAGGTACCCGGGGCTAATCGCTTTGGTACAGCTCTGGTATCAGCGCTACCCTACCGTAAGCATTTGTAGGCGCAAGGATATTCCTTATGTTTTCGGGAGATGCTTCAACTTCCGAATGTGCAAAAGATTCAAGCTTCGTTCGCACGAAATCGGCATCACCAAAGTACGTCAAATGCCATCCGGCCGTAGGCACGATTTTTAACTCAGTCTCGAGTCTTGCCGCACTCAAAGATTCAGGAACGCTCCGCCCCCTAAATGCTTTTGGGTGCAACCAACGGGTATCGGTCTGAAAGCCATCGAAAGACCCGCAATACACGTCTTGCTCGATTGAAACCATGCCTTCGAAGGCGGCATTCGTGGCCTCTTCGATCAAAGAGAATGAACTAGGGTTCACTATTTCATCGAGGTCAGAGCTGTATATCAGGGCATCTTTGGGCAAACTGATGATGATTGGTACGGCCGCGTCCCTCTGCAGCCGTTCCCTTACCCACGGATCTTCAGTTGGCGGGAAGTCTACTATTAGGTGCCTAATGTTATGGCTGATCCGAAAGTCCTCAGAAAACTCCTCCAAGAAGACACTCTTCTTCGATCGCCCTCTGTAATCAGTAGACCCTTCTATGAGCAGGTGTGCATCAAAGATGGAACCGAGGACCCGCAGCCTGGTTCGAAGCATGCTGGTTTCGTTGAAGAAAGGAAATACGTCCACTCGCATGGCAGTATCAAACCCAGATAGCCCAGAGTCATACACAATCTCGTACGGCGAAGGCGCATAAGGGAGGTATTCATAGTACGGGCTGTAGTCACTATATTGCGTCGAAAACAACCCACGAAGTACTTCTAGCCTACTTCGACCCTGGTCAAAGGTAAGTGGAAATTGGCTCTCGGTAGCTTCAGTGTTTCCGCTCAGCACCGATAGCAAATATGCCACCTCTTCGTACAATGGCTCCCTAAAAGAAAAGGCGCCCACCAGGGCACAGGTAAGTCGGATTGAGATTGGTCTCGAAGGGTTCAACGCGTACCGGAGCAAAGGGTCCATTCCAGTCTCACCATCGAGCCTTGCCGTAATTGTGTCCTTAGCGAGGTGCAGCGCAAATGACAGGTAATCCTCATTATCCGAAGGTGCGTACATAGAAAACCCTTTCCGAACATCCCTGGCCCAGGTAGCCGCCTCTTGCAAGGAAAGGGGCTTTGTTAGCCAATGTCAATTCACATTTTCCTTCAGAAAACAACAATTACTCGAAGTTGAGCGGACCCCGAGAGCTGCTCCAATGCTCACCACCCTATTTGAAATTCCCTAGAGACTTATGATACGCCAGAGTTAAATACATCGAACCAATTCTATGGAGATTAGGTCGCCCTCGGCTTTCCTGACTCCCCGAATCTCAGTTAGATCGAATCGAAACCAACGGATTTCGATTCGGCCTCCCTACATTTAAAAGGCCTCTAGTCCTCCAGTTTAGGAAATTGACACTATCAAACTCTATCTTTTTGGTCCACTAAATGAGACTGACCATCACCCCAGGTGGAGCGTCGCTTACCTTAGATGGGTGACCCGTGTTTATCCTTTGCTTCTAGGGCTATAGGGGCACGATTCAGCGATAGAACTTCTATTTGATAATCTTCAGCGGGCAAGGTATTCACGGGTGCCCCAAACCGACATCCGGCAAGTTTTCAGCGGCGCCATACTCCCTTACTGCTGCTTTGCCATCTGAACCGCCATCATTCCCCAAAAGGGTCATGGCCTAAGGTGGTCCGATTTTATATGCAATATTGACTATGTTCAGACTGGCAATAGCACAGAGTCGCTTTTCCAAATCCGATAAAGCTGTACAAAGTACCCACATACACATATCGCAAACTGGTCTACACTCTGTCCTGCCAAAGTTGTTCTCAACCAATTAGCAGTAAGTATGCAGTTATGCAAACCACCAGCGGCGCCCAAAAATCGGTGCCAATTTGCCGTATTTTGGCATCTAAAGCGAAATAGGTGCCTCACTTTTTCCATTAGTAAGGAATCCAGTTCTTCGCTTAGCCAGAAAACGCAGCTACACCAACCAAGATCCCACTTGTGCTTTCCTCAAGGAAGGTAAGACAACCTAACTCATAGCACGATCGGCGATCATGCGGAGTGTGATTTTGCCGTCTTCAATACGTAGTAGGAGGTCTCGGAATTCCCTCTTCTTTCGTAATCGTTTGAAATATTTATGGTGGTCTCAGACCCACCCAGGAAGAGAATGCCATCGGGGGCCAGCACTTTGGCTACCCGGCCGAGGATCTGAGACTTCGCTTCTAGATCGAAGTAGATCAGCACGTTTCTCAAAAAAACGATATCCATTACCGGGAGAGTGGGCCATGGCTTTGCTAAATTCATCACTTTTGCTTCGATGCCAACCTTCAAATCCGGCTTGACCTGCCAATCATTCTCCACCTTCTGGAAGTGTTTGATCAGCATCTGGGCGGGTAGCCCTCGGTTCACCTCGAGCTGGGTAAATCGACCTTGGAGCGTACGACTTACCATCTCTTGTGAAAGATCCGTGCAGAGCAATCTCGTGTTCCAATTCGCCAGGTTTGGGAATGAGTCCTTCAGGATCATCTGTATTGAGTACGCCTCTTGCCCCGACGAACAAGCGGCGCTCCAAATTGAAAGGCTCCTACTCGAGGCTCGTGCTTTAATCAACTCCGGTAAGACTTCGTTTCTCAAAGCTTCAAAGGGTTTTACATCGCGAAAGAAGTAGGTCTCGTTGGTAGTCATGGCTTCGATGACTTCGTTGTGGAGGGCGCCGAAGGGTTCGTGGCGTAGCCTGTTGATCAGATCACCCAAGGATGCGAGTCCGAGTTTCTTCTGTATTGGGGATAATCGCGTGTCTATTAGGTATTCCTTATCAATCGCCACTACTATCTCGGAGTTTTCCTTCAAGAAGCGCGAAAAGTATGCGAAATCGGTCTCAGAGAGTCGGTTCATGGCGACTCCGTCTTCGAAGTACTCTTCGAGAACCAATTCACCACCAACAGAAGAGCGCCCCAGGTTCGACACCGATTGATTTGACCATCACTTGGCTGTCGGATCGGCCGAAGCCCTATTAGATCTATCCGAGATGATCGGCCCAAGTTCCTGTAGAACTCCCCAAAGTGTCCATGGTAGGAAGGGGAAGGCCCAGGGAGCACAGCAAGGTTAGTCATTGGCACTTTCAATCCCGCACCAAACCCAGGATTTCAAACTTCTCTTCGATGACCTCTTTTGTAAAGGGCTTCATCACGTACTCATCGACACCCGCTTCTATAGCAGCGGTCAGCCTGTCCAGCTCGGTTTCTGTAGTCACCATCATCAGCAGCAACTTGTTGAACTTTGCCTTAGATCGGACGGATTTCACAAATTGATAGCCATCCATTATCGGCATGTTCCAGTCGACCAATGCGATATTCGGCAACGGGCTCGACTCTAACTGAGCCAGCGCTTCCTGGCCGTTCTCCGCCTCCTCGACTTCAAATCCGAGTTCTTTGAGCATCCTTCGAAGGATCATCCGCGTAGTCTTCGAGTCGTCGATCACAAGTGCCAGCATCTTCTGAGACTCCTTCTAGGACCTTCAGCATGACACGGCGGCTCTGGCTGAAGATCCATTTAAATCGACATTCATTTAACCATACTTTAATAACAATCGGCCTTGTAGATGGCAATTTACGGCCAACGACCAACTTCTTTAGCGGTACTAAAGACGCTAAAAAAAGTAAATTTTCGGCCCAGCTCGACTGAAGGGCCACCGGGCAACTCACCACTTTGGCTGTCGATAGACAGGAATCAAAATACAAAATCAGCCCGAAATCCATATTTCCCCCTCTAGGGAATCTAGAGTTATAGCAGCTGAATAGTCAGGCTGGGCGTTGGCCACCAAGTGCCACGCAAGGAGGCGTAATGCTTGTTCTTACTCGACGAGCCAATCAGAGCATCGTCATCGGCAAGGACATAGTGATAACCATTCTCGATGTTCATAGAGATCAGGTAAGAATAGGCATAAGCGCACCGAGAGAGGTCGACGTACACAGACAAGAGGTATTTGAAGCTCTACAGAAGGCTAACAGAGAGGCAGCGCTAGTCACCGACGATTTGCTAGAGTCGCCCGAAAAGAGCTAGTACAAGATATCTAAGCTAGTCTAGCTAAACCTCAGCG
>JABEUO010000179.1 GCA_013044415.1 Acidimicrobiaceae bacterium | reverse complement strand
TTGACGGATGATCTCGGTGCTGTCCACTTAACAAATTATACATGAAGGTGCGACGGTCTTGTTGATGTGAGCGTGGAGACGCCCAGGGTGCAAAACGGACTCTGTTGAAGCTGTCAGGAGGAAATTATCCCGGCCATATCATCTATTCGACGTCCTGGCCGATTGAAGTCTGATGACATTTAAGGACATTGACTATGGATGTCCACTGGGCACTCAGGCTGCCTGAGCCAGGAATCCTCCGACTTTAGCCGTGGGTCCTAAGTCCCACCATTTAGGGATGGAGTTCATATGCTGTAGCCCCGAGCAGCAGTGCAACGTTGCCGAGAGCGGGAGATGAGTATCTGTTGAAACCGATCCACAGCGGGAATTGTGGAGATTCATAGCCCTGAGAGGTGGAGTTTCTAATGCACCGGCAAAGGGATACTCGCTCGTGGTTCGTGACTGAGCGAAAACCTATCGTCACTGAACGTCGGGTAAATGTGCTTCGCAAAGTGCGGCAAGCGATTCGGCAATCAAATCAATTGCCTAGAAGCTCGCCTTGACGCCTGTAACACTTCGAACATGGTGAGTCTGGAACCAAATCGATATCGAGGAGACCTAGGGTGTCTCGACGGAGGAGAGGTGGCGTAAAATCAGCTCGAACGGGTGAATTCGATCCCAACTTCGACGACGCTACCGTCAATGTTGTGTAACTGGGCGGCCGTAATCCTCCTCTTAGGCTCGTCTGCGATGAGTACCCCCTTGTCGGAGTCGTATCGGTAACGGAACTCGTCTTCACCCTGGTAGATGGTCGTCGTGACGCCTTGTCCCGCCCAGAGCGAAATCGACCACTGGTCCTCTGGAATTTCCCCGCTATGTTGCGCCAGCTTTCCAAAGGGGATTGATGCACCAGTTCGGACGAATATCGGCAATCGCTCAAGTGGTACCTCGGTGATGAAGCGTTTAGGACCGAGATGGGACTCCCCGGACCAGAAGTCAGACCAGCTACCCTTTGGAAGTACGACCTCGACCTCTGCCGTTGGGGTAGTACCCACCAGCACCGCCACCACCAAGATGTCTGGCCCAAGCAGGAATTCGTGCTCTACGTCATAGAGCGTGGTGTCGGTCGGGTCCTCAAAGCTGAGCGGTCGCAGCATCGGCCAGCCGAACTTCGCAGACTGGCTGGCCGAACTCATGAGGTAAGGAAGTAGTCGATACCGCAGTTCTACGAAGCTCCTGACGATCTCGAGGACCTCGTCCCCGAAGACCCACGGTTCCCTGGGGGTTAGACCATGGAAACGGGTGAGCGGCGAGAGACATCCAACCTGACTCCATCGGATGAAGAGTTCTTTTGATGGACCTACTCCGTAGAAGCCGCCGATGTCGTGTGACCACATCCCCGGAGCGGAGACCGCCCAACCTAGCCCGCCACGCAAGCTCGCAGCTAGCGCAGCGAATGACGCCTCTGGATCACCTCCCCACTGTGCCGGGTACCTCTGTGATCCGGCCCAACCACTCCTCGACCAGACGAGGGGCTCCCTCTCTGTCTTTTTAGCGATCGTTTCGTGGACCGTCCTCGAGTACCACAGTGGATAGAGGTTTCTCCAGTTACGGCCGCTCAAACCGTCGGACATCAAAGCCGAATCGGGTAGGCCCTCGCCAAAGTCGCACTTTAGCACTGAGGCTCCAAGGTCCAAGAGGCCCTCGTTCTTCTCTGCCCACCACTTCCGTGCGTCCGGATTCGAAAAGTCGACTAGAAACCTCGGTCGGCCGTCCCTCGAGAAGGTACGGTCGACCACGGCGGGCGCCCCGTTTTGGGCCTTTACTAAGTAGCCCATCTCCTTGGCGACTTGACTCAAAGGGGAAGCCTCGTCGAGGTATGGGAGCTCCCAAACCGAGACGTGAAA
Source organism: Acidimicrobiaceae bacterium (assembly GCA_013044415.1). Classification (GTDB taxonomy): domain Bacteria; phylum Actinomycetota; class Acidimicrobiia; order Acidimicrobiales; family Acidimicrobiaceae; genus JABEUN01. Next base: position 5,877 of record JABEUO010000179.1, on the reverse strand, counting down.
GCCGTCCTCTAAAAGGTTGGCGAACATCTCTTTAGGTTTGGGATACTTCTCCTCGGACCAGATGAAGTCGCAGTTGAGTCGGTCTAGCACTAGCCAGTCGGGGTCGATGTGCAAGACGTCGCAGGGGATTTGGTGTTCTCGCATACCGCTGGCGGCCTCTTCGAGCTCCTTTCGGCTCGAATAGCGGCACCTCGACATCCAGCTCCCCATGGCCCATCTGGGTGGGACGTTCATACGTCCGGTTAGTTCGCAGTAGTGGGTCAATCGCTCCTTGAGACCCTCTCCGGCGATTAGAAATAGGTCCAGGTGCCCGATCTCGTTGTCGACCTGGAGGATACTTGGATACGGTGTCCCAACCGAGACCGACATTGGACCTGGGGTGTGGACAAAAGCACTGTATCCCTTGGAGGAGTGCCAGATCGGTGCGGGCTTGTAGACTAGTCCCGTTCCTACCCCTAGGGCATCGTTGGCTACCAGTTCGAACTTCCTGCCTAGATGGTTTACGCTGGAGAACTGCTCACCCAATCCGATTATCTTCTCCCCCGGGTGCAACTCGAGAGAGAACCCACTCCTATTTGGACCGAAGTTCATCGCCGCAGTGAAGGGAAAGCCGGCTACCTGCCTCCGAGCCCCACCTGTGGCAGCGACACGTCTCCTTTTTTCGTCTAAAAGCTCGAAACCGAATGGGAACCTGTCGAAGACGAGGGTTAGCGTGCCCGTTGAGACCTCCACCGTGGATTCGGACTCCTTGGTTGAAAGCTCTATCGGACCCGGTAGTTCGTCCAATAGGATCCCGTATCCCTCACCGACCTCGTCGCTTGGCCAGTCGGTGCCTGGGAGCATCGTCAACCTCAGTGTGTTGTCGTTATACCCCCTGACCAATAAGACGGCATCTGACCTAACGGTGTTGTCGGTGTCTTGGGTCGATTTCTCTTCGAGCTTGGGTGCGTTAGGGAGGAGGGATTCGAGGCCCTGCAGGCCCGCTGGCTCAGTGGTGATTATCCCCGCTACCCGACCTATCGGGAGGTAGGAGACCGAAGAGACGTGTAATAAAACCCCATCTGAAAGTTGCTCGACCCTCTGGATCGTCCTTAGTAGAAAGTTAGCCTCATCGGTTTTCTCGTTACCGTTTTGACCCGTCATCGTCACTTCACAGCTCCCAGGGTTAGTCCACTTATCAGGCGACGTTGGAATACCGAGACGCCTAGCGCAACGGGTACGAGCGCCAATACCGTCGCCGCCGAAATGATCCCCCACGGGAAGGTGTACTGTCCGGGGTAGAGCGCGATCCCGACCGGCAGGGTGCGCATCTGGTTGTTGGTCATAAAGGTCAGTGCGAGCAAGAATTCATTCCAGTTCGTGGCGAAGATGATTAGCCCAGTGGTGACCACACCAGGAACAGATACCCGGAGGATGATCCTGAAGAATGCTCCGAAGGTTGTCAAGCCGTCTACCATAGCGGCCTCCTCGAGTTCCTTGGGGAGGTCTTGAAGGTAGGCGTTCATCAACCAGACGCATATCGGGAGGGTCAAAAACGTGTAGGGGATGATCAGCGCCCAATAGGTGTTCAACAGGTTGAAGTGCCTAAACAGGTTGAAGAGCGGAACCACGAGGGTAATCGGCGGCAAGAAGGAGAAGGCGAGGATGATCATCAGGATCAGCCTTTTGAAACGGAAACGGAGTCTCGCCAAGGCATAGCCGGCGAACGTACCGAGGATGAGACTAAATATGGTGGATGACACCGTTACCAGCAGAGAGTTGAAGTAGTAACGACCAAAGGGTGCTTGGCTCAGGGCCGTGCGGTAGCTTCCTAAGGTGACCGAAGTCGGTATGAGTGTCACCGGCTGGGTAGTCAACTGCGCCTGTGGCTTGAGCGACGTTATCAGGATCCAAATAACCGGGAAGAGCGCATAAAAGCCTAAGATGATGGCGCTTAGGTTAAAGACTCCCATCCTTGCCCTCGCCCATCCGTGACGGCGCGCCACCTTGGAAGGCTCGGGTGACTTCACCCTGACCCTCTTACGGCTTGGCGGTTTTGAGGTTGTTGTCATCTGTAGCTCTCTTTTTTCTAACCCAGGGAATCTGGGCGATATAGGACCTTCATGTACAAAAGTGCGAACAGCGCAATCATGATCGCAAGGACGACCCCCATGGCCGAGCCGTATCCAAAGTTCAATCCCTGAATCGACTGTTGGTAGAGGTATAGGGGGAGGTTGAGTGTCGAATATCCTGGCCCGCCGAGGGTCAGGCCGTAGATAATGTCGAATGCCTGGAGTGCTTCGACCGTGCGCAGTACCAATACGACGAGGATCGTCGGTTTGAGCATCGGCATGGTGATCCGCCAGAAACGTTGCCATGGATTGGCGCCATCGACGTCCGCAGCTTCGTACACCGAAGCGGGAATCGACTGTAATCCAGCTAGAAATACCAGAGCGGCGAAGGAGTTTACTTTCCAGATAGCGAGCAAGAAGAGGGCGATAACCGCCAAGGTTGGAGTTCCGAGCCATACAAAAGCGTGCGGAAGCCCTAGGCGCTGCAAGACCCCATTGAAAAGTCCATAGTTAGGGTCGTACATGAAACGCCAAACTACCGCAGTGATCACCGTCGGCATCATCCATGGGAAGAGTAGAGCGGCTCTGAAGATGCCGCGACCCTTGAACTCGCGATTCGCCATTACTGCGACACCCAGACCGACGAGGGTCTGTCCGATGACGCTTAGCACGGCGTAGAAGATGGTGAATCGTAGAGCCATCCAGAATATGTGATCGTGGATCAACTGGCGGTAGTTGCCGAGCCCATAGCTGTGATTTAGTGGGTCGGTCAGGATGTAGTGCTGGAAAGACCAGAGGATCGTCTGGATTGAAGGGTAGAGGAGGATGGCGCTCAACCCCACCAGGGTCGGCAGGAGAAGCCAAAACGCAAATCGACGTTCTTGCGAACTGAGACTTCGGGACCTTTTTGTGCGAAGCGAAGGTCTTAGACCCCCTTGCCTCCGCCGACGACCGGTGGCCTCGACCGCCTGGCTCATCAATTCCCCCTCCTGTGGCTACTCTTTACGGTATGCACAGCACCTAAGTGCAAGTGCAGCCGTCCGACAAGGCCTAACCCGACCCTCTGCTGTTCCAAAGGGGATAGATACATCGATTGTCTGGTATGACCTCTGGCCAAAATGCTATATGCCCAAGGGTTGGTTGTCAACCTTATCCGATACCTTCGGTCAAATTAGTAAAATTCACCGCTTGGCTTTTAGAACTCGGTCTCGAGGTTCCAACCGCCAAGATCTAGCGTAGGTCACTTACCGAGGCTATATGTGGTGAAATTCCCCAACTGGCGGCGAATTCTTCACCTGGATTAAGCGTAATGAGACCGACGCCGGAGTTGAAGGCGTTCGGTGCGCAGGTCATCGGCTCGAGGGCTATTGACATCCGCCTTCTGTCTGGATCGCTGACCCTGTCGGCGCTATAGATCTGGGTAAAGTCATAATTTCTATCCATCCAGAGCTCTATCGAACTACCCTCTCCATCGAGCAATCTGGCTCTGGCGATTCCGTTTTTGTCCCTCGGGAGTCCCGACATCGATATGTCGAACTCTAATTGGCCGATCTGTTTGGGGGTCGATAGGTCCCATACCGACTTCGAACAGGGCTCGCCGTGTCCGGGTATCCCCCTCTCTTTCATCGGATAGTAGGTCTCTGCGGGAACTTCTAGAAATAGCGAGTCGATACCCTTTCTGCCCAGAGTGAAATAGGGGTGTGCCCCCGTTCCAAAGGGCGCTGGGTCGGAACCGATATTCTTGACCCTCGTAACGACGCTTAGGCCCTCTTCGCCTAGCGAATATTCGATCGTAGCGTCAAGGGTGAATGGCCATCCCGTGCAAGGGTAGAGGCGAAGCGAGTAGACGAGCGAATTCTCGCTTTGGGTTATAAGGGTCCAAGGTTGCCATCTGGTCAACCCGTGTATTGCGTTTTGCCAATTGGGCTCGGAAATTTCCAATTGATAGGAGCGCGATTTCCAGCTGTATCGACCACCTTCAACCCTATTAGGCCAGGGTATTAGCGTTTGACCGCGGGCATCGTGACACCGCTGATCGAAACGGAAGCCGTCTATGACGTCGTTAGAATCCCAACGGTAGCTTCTAAGGGTCGCCCCTAGTTCACAACAAACGACTTCCTGTCCCGCGAAGTCAAGCTCGCTCTCCTCGCCGTTAGGACCGAGTATGTCTGAAGTCAAACTTCCTCCGAAACTGGATGACTAGACGTAAAAGGCTGATTGAATTCGGCCTGCAAAGTACCATATCGAACCTAGCGACTGTTCTGAAGGGTGATGTATTGCTACCCCTATCGCTGGATTCGGACCCACTGCTGACTCGCCTTTGCGATCAATAAATCGAGGCATGGGACCTCGTTGGGCGATTCACTACTGCCCCGAGTGAACGGTGCCCAATCGCTCGAATGCGGGTAGCGTTTTGGTTTATGAAGCAGTCGCAGGCGATGACCATTTTGATGTCCGGGAGGTCGGTCTTTTTAACCGGAGCTCCGGGAGCTGGCAAATCTTACCTCTTGAGTAAGTTTGTCCAGAACGCTATATCAAAGGGTCGCAAGGTCGCCGTCACCGCTTCGACCGGGATCGCCGCCACCCATATCTCGGGATCGACGATACATTCGTGGTCGCAAATCGGTATAAAGGAGAGCCTCGATTCCAAGGATTTAGCCGCCTTTGGTCGCAGGGGGAAGCTCATCTCCCGTTTTTTGAATACCGACGTCTTGGTTATCGATGAAGTGTCGATGCTCTCGGGCAATTTTCTCTCGATGTTAGATACCCTGACGAAGGAACTTCGGCGTGACCATCGACCATTTGGCGGCCTCCAGATGGTACTGGTAGGTGACATGTTCCAGCTTCCTCCGGTGAGCCGTTCTTCATCTGATTTTGACTTCGCTCACGAGAGCTCGGCTTGGAAGGACCTCGACCCCCTCGTCTGTTACCTCGACGAGCAGCATCGGCAGGGGGATGATGGGCTCCTAGCGGTTTTGGAGGCGATGCGAAGGGGCACGTTGAACGATGATCACATCGCCCTCTTGGAGGCGAGAAGACGCATTAGGCCGCCGGCCGAGGAGGAGGTGACCAGGCTCTTTGCGCATAATGTTGACGTGGATTCGATTAATCATCGACGGCTCGCCCTTCTTGGTGGCACTAGCGCTAGTTTTGATATGCGACCACGGGGGCCCTCCGCCGCCGTAGAGCAGCTGGCTAAGCGGATACTCGCTCCGGGCCACCTCGAGTTGAAGGTCGGAGCCGAGGTGATGTTCGTGGCTAACGACCCCTCAAAGGCCTTCGCTAACGGGAGCCGTGGGAGGGTCGCACGCTTTGAACAGGGCCGGGTAGTGGTCGAACTCGCGGATGGCCATAGGGAGATTAATGTCTCACCATACCTCTGGCAACATACCGAAGACGATGAGGTGGTAGCCGAGATTTCCCAGCTTCCCCTCCGACTCGCCTGGGCTATCACCATCCATAAGAGCCAAGGGATGAGCATAGATTCAGCCGAAGTCGACTTGAGCAGGACCTTCGCTCCGGGGATGGGGTATGTAGCATTGTCCAGACTCCGCTCCCTAGATGGACTCTATATCAAGGGTATGAACTCCATGGCGCTGGTACTCAATGATCAAATATTCGAGCTCGACGAACGCTTGAGGGCGGCATCGGACGCTCTCGCCGAATCGACGAGCGAATATGGCGACGAGGGTGCCTTATCTGATTCCGACTAAAGCGGACTTTCACCTAGATAAAGCTTTTTACCTCCTGGTTTCTTATAGGGCGAGTTCCCGTTCGTCCCCGGGAACCATTTCTGGCCGACTAGCGAACTGCGCCTAGATGATCC
>JABEUO010000178.1 GCA_013044415.1 Acidimicrobiaceae bacterium | reverse complement strand
TGCTCCGTCTACCATTAGCAATCCTCGCTCTACCTCTCCGCCGAAGTCGGCGTGGCCGGGTGTGTCAACTATGTTGACCCTCAAACCATGCCAATTGATAGCGATATTTTTGGCGAGGATCGTTATGCCCTTCTCGCGCTCTAGATCGCCCGAATCTAACACCCGATCTTGAACCTCTTGGTTGTCCCTAAAGACTCCGGACTGCTTGAGCATTGAGTCCACTAGTGTTGTCTTGCCGTGGTCTACATGGGCAATAATGGCGATGTTTCGCAGATCTTCCCTGACGGGCACTTTTCTCCTAATTTATATGGGCTCTTCGCGCAAATCTACTAGGAGTTCCTAGTTTGGAGTTGCGCTGCGCCGCCTAGTTTTCTGGCGTAACCTTCTTCGAGGTACGCTCAAATTCGCGTTCGACGTCATCCCATGTTATTAGGTCTGGATCAACCCCAAGCTCTTCATCTCGATTGGCCCGCAGTAGTATGCCAACGGCGGCCCCCCAGAAGACAAGCAGTGAGAAGATTTTCCCGACGGCCCCTGCGAGTTGCTGGTCGGCGACTGCGGAGATGCCAATAGCGGCAGCGGTTTTAGCATACATTGGGTAAAACGAGTGCCTGGAGAATACCAACACGATAGCCGGAACATTGGGGAGGAGGCTTTGGGTGAATAGATATGCGATACGCCCGGCGGTGGTGAGCTGTCTGGTACCTGGAAGGAGCTTAAGCGCCGGTATCCACATGATCGCAGCTGCGAGGCCAATCCAGAGATGGACGAAATCATGAAATAGCCAGGAACTGGTTTCGGCTGAGACAATCGGCGGAAGCATCGTCGAAACCATTGTGATGGAGAAGATGACCGTTGCAACGAAAGACCTAGTTACCTTGGAAAGAGTCCAATCAAGGAAGCGTGGCTTGGTCAGTCTTCCAAAGACCCATCGGGGGGTACCCACTAGCATCAATGGCACCGCAATTAGCGCGATATAGAGATGTTGCATAAGATGTGCCAGGATCGAATACTTGTCGGCAAGGTCTGCAAGTGGCCAGGAGTTAGCGAAGTACAACGTCAGCGCACCTAAGGTGAAGTAGAACTTCTCTCTAGTGGAGCTTGCCGCCCAAAAAAGCCTATTTTTCTCGGCTAACCAGCCTGGCTCCTCATCCTCCTCGTCATCATCATCAACGTAGAGTTCTGGTAAGTCATCGGGGTCGGTTGGATATCTATTGTCGATGGTGTCCTTGTAGGTCTCCGCGTCCAGTTCAATCGCATGCGGCACCTCCAACTCATTTCTTTGAGTATTTGACGGATGGGCTGCAACGCGGGAAGCGGAGTCAATCTCCTTGCCGTGATGTGCGAGGACTATGTAATAGAGGAGGAATGCGGCGAGGGTGATAGCCAGATCCAAAAGGTGCAAATTGTATGGTAGCGAAAACTTGGCAACTGGGTGCTTTGAAGCGACTAAAAATAGCAACCTCAACCCCCCTTTTTTCCAGAACTACTACCTATATATCGTATTTCAAAATTGTGACGAAAACCACAGCGAGCCGTCATTTATAGATGTAATTTGTCCGAAACTGGACGAGACGTGCTTGCCAAAAGTCGAAAATGCTTTTCACTCACCGACCCTGTAGGGTGTATCATTTTTCGCTACCCCTCGCTGGCCAGGTTTACATTTATTTCAAATGAGGAGTGCTCGCTGCAGGAGAACCGTCCGCTTTAGGCGTCGGGCTATTTTGCTTAGCGGGGTTTTCTCAAGGGTGTCAAACACAATTTCGATAGGAACGAGTTCGGTTTCTTTAGATGAAGGTATGTTCCGGGACACTTTTTATTTTTATTAACTGCTTTGAGCTGAAGCAATCTAAATTAGGCGAGACACTTTTTTACGGATGGTTTCTCTAGGCGCGGATGATGGCATCCAAGGTCGGGAGAGTCATTTCAGACCTAGGGTGGTCTCTAAAGGCGCGGGTGATAGCTGCCCAGCCTGGTCGTTTTGGGCAAGACATGATGACCCGGGTTCGGCCCGGTCGATGTAATCTTTGCATGTGGCTGTGGTAGATCCAATGGTGAGACTGGTGAATTTGACTCAGATGCTGCTCGAAGCGTCGAAACCACTCACATTAAGAGAAATTGACGAGCGACTTGAAGGGATGTCAGGTACCCCGGAGACTAGGCGGAAGACTCTGGAACGGGCAAAATCGGACCTGCGGGGAGTCGGGATTCCAATAGAGGTGGTCCAACTACCATCGGGCGAAACCGGGTATACCATTAATCCGTCCGCAGTCGTATTGAATGTGATTCTGGATGACGAGGAGAGCATCGCACTTGCCAGCGCTCTGGCTATGGTAAGGGTCGAGGGTAAGCCACCCTTGGACCTCGCCAGCAAACTTGGCTACATCATAAGTGGGAATACCTCCGCGTTTGTAGACCTGGCTCGGCCAGAGCTCCTCGGAGCGCTTTATGAGGCCGCCACTAGGGCCAAGGTGGTCAGTTTTCGCTATTCGGATACCTTGCGAAAGATTGAAATTCATCAGATATCGTCTAGATGGGGGAGATGGTATTTAACCGGTAGAGATGTATCCCTAGACAGCATCAGAACCTTCCGAGTTGACCGCATTAATGGACCCATCGAGATCATCAAAGATTCGCACTACCAAAGGCCGACGAGACCGAGTAAGGGCCGAGTACTCTCAGAGCAGGCCTGGTTCGTAGACGACGACAACCTGAAGTATGCCAAGATCAGGGTAGGCGAGACCGACGCGAAGATAATCAGATCTTCGGGACTGGCTAGCTCGGTGATCGCTGTTGGTGAGGGACTTTGGGAGTGTGAATTCGCCTATTCTGAGGAATCTGGGCTAAGAGCCTTCTTCTTTGAGCTAAGCAAGTTGCCTCAGATCATTTCCTCAGAAGAGCTTCGAGTAAACTTTTACAGCTGGATCGAAGCCACTCAAAAGCGCTACCTCGGCAGTCCAATTATAAATTGGGAAGCAGGCGATATACCGCCTGTGGTTGATAAAAAGCCAAGTAGAAAGAGGGCAAAGCTCCCAAATGGGATAAGTTTCGACAGCGCCAAGGATCGTTTTGCCCTCCTAACACGGCTGCTCCCCCTCCTGCAGAGCCAGAGTGAGATGTCGATATCAGAACTCGCTGCATCCTTTGGGATTGGGAGGCCACAGTTGGTTTCTCTGCTAGAGACGGCAGCTACCTGCGGACTTCCTCCTTATACCCCCGATGCGCTATTTGAGATATTTGTCGATGTTGACGAGGATAGGGTATATGTGAATGTCGATTCGAAACTTGCGCTTCCCCGGAAAATTGACTATGTCGATGCTTTAGTATTTCGTTTTTCTGCATCGGTAATAAGCGCATATTTGAAGGGGGAGTCCGACGCACTCAACCGTGCACTTCTAAAACTGGAGGATGCACTTATTGGCGAAGTTGACGCTGGCGAACTTGTCTCGGTTGGAATCTCTTCGAGCCCTCAGCTGGAGGTGGTGCGGGAATCCATAGATAAAGGTTGCACCATTGAGTTCGAGTATTTCTCTCAGTCCTCAAAAGAGATAAAGCTGTGGGAGGCTGAGCCAGTGCAGGTTTTTGCTCGTGATGGACATTTCTACATAGCTGCCCGTGTCGTTGAGTCCGGAGAGATGAGGACTTTTCGGGCTTCGAGGTGCCTTTCAGTAAAAGAGGGAAGAGCTATTGATGCCTTAGCGGCGACCCCAGAGACCGAGATTTCTGGGCCACTTTCAGTTTCTGAGGACACCAAGTTCGTGCATTTGGAAGTGGACATTTCTGGGATGCGACAACTAGAACTCATAGCACCCAGTTACCTGAGTGTTTTGGGCTTTCAAGACGACTGCTGGCTGGTTTCCATACCCGTTGTTTCTAACAAATGGCTCAACACGACCCTTTTGAAGCTTGGCCCACACGCACTTCTGGTCGGAAATGATGATTTGAAAGAAGATTTTCTTTTATTGACCCGAGCGTTGCTATCGGAATTTCGAACCCATTAAATCCCCGAAGCTTTTTCCCTATTTTGCCTGTTGAATCGAAGCTGGATCGAACCTTGGCCCTAGCCAGGATTCCCTGGTTAGTACGTACCGCACCATATTTGGAGCGAGCATTTCGTCAGCTTCTATCACGAATCCAAGCCGTTTTGGTATGTTTGCCGAGCGGGTGTTGTTGGGATCGACGGTGATCGATACACTTTCCAGCTTGTATCTGTTGAAGGCTATCGCGACCATAGCGAGGGTGGCCTTGGTAACGAACCCCTTACCCTCGAAGTCCGAGTGAATCCAGTACCCGATATCGGCACGCATCTTTTTGAAGTCGATGGGCTGGAATCCGATTGTGCCCATCAGTTTGCCATAAGTGCAAATTCCAACGACAAAGCCGGTTCCAGTTACCAGCTGCATCAGACAGTTGGTAACGTAATTGTCGGCATCTTCCACCGTTTGGAGCTGTTCGACCCAGGCCTGGTATTTCCCCAGATGGGGGCGGTCGGAGTCAACTAGGGAAAAGAGCTCAAAACTATCAAAGTGGGTTAAGAGCCTCAGCGTAGTTGATGTCGAAGCCTCCAATGTGAACTCAAACACTTTTGATACTGCGCTCCTGTGACGTGATCTGGTTATGGCCTCTTTGCTAGACTATCCGAAGGAGTGGTCTGACAGTATCCTCATGCGAAGCCCACCTCATTCTCGTCAATTCCTGGATCGGGTATTTGTGACTCGGCCGGGATGCGTCCTTGGAAAAAATTCCCGATGGAGAGTTTGCAGGCTTTCTAAGCGTCAAGGGAGAATGATGAGGGCTATTTCAAAGGAGTCGGTTGCTTACTTCTCGGAAGAGGAACTTTCCGGGCGTTACGAACTAGGCGACGGGGTTGGGCGGATCCTGGGTTCAGACTCGATGGCCCTGATTTCCCTTGAAAAGGGTTATGCCCTCACCGCCGATGAGCTGGTTGATTCACTTTCGGGAGCCTCGGTCAACTCGCGGAGGACCAATGTTGGATACGAAGTCGTGTTGGCTTTGCCAAAGCGGCTTTCGATTGCGTGGGCGTTTGGGGATGACGATTTTGGACGGGAAATACTTCAACTGCACCAATTAGCTGTTGAAGCCACTTTCTCATACATCGAAGCAACTGAAATTTCTCCAAGCGGCAAACTAGAAGGGCTGGGATCCAAAGGTGGTTGTGCCGTAAGCTTCAATCACGCATTATCGAGGTCGCATGATCCCCATATCCACTCTCACCTGCTGATTTTGAACTCGGTTAGGCCCATGGACAGAGGGACAACGACGGCCCTCGACGCGAGGAGGTTATTTTGGAATGAGGGCTTCTTTCGAAGTATCTATCACCATTATCTGCGCCGACGTATTTCGGAACTTGACCAGGAGTACCAAGGTGACTACCTTGGTCGTTGCGGTTATGGACCTCACCTCGATCAGCTAGCCGAGTTCTTCTCCTCACGCAAGAGGGAGATTGACCAAAAAGCCTCGAAGTACGGTGGATCTTCATCCGCTAAAAGATTGGCTGCTCTTTCTGATCGGCCACAAAAGTCGCCCATCGACCTTTTGACCCAGAAGATGCTATGGAAGCAAGCAGCCACCGAGTTCATCGGATCGAATTCGGCGGACGCTTTAGCGGATCGACCTCTGGCTAAGCCGAACATCGGCGTTTGGGGAGCACTCCACGCTGAAGTGAACTTCCAGCTCAAGAGGGATGGCGGGATCGATGTCGACGACGCGCTTAGCAGGGCTGCTTTCGTCCTGGACTTTGATCCATCTGACCCCTCTCTTTTTGGTCGAATGGCCAAGCATGCGGATCGATTGTCGAGTTTGGAGTATGCAAAGCGCATATTAGATAAAGACACTAAGGTGGCCACCCAATTTCTGACCTTGGCTAGACCGGATGGTCTGGCGAACATGTATCGAATGGCTGGTGAAATTCGAGCTAGGTCTGAGGTGGCGGGCGATCTTATGGTTTATGGACCTCGCAATTCAAGTGTCAAGACTTGGAAGTCAGCCCTCAGCGCTTCGGTGCTGACCAGTGATGAATTTGACCTAGACCAGCGCAAGCAGGGCTATTTCGCTCTTCGGCGAGGCAGTGGTGAGGGTGGATCAGATAAAAAGGCGTCACTACTACTGCTCTCACCGAAAAGGGTGGCGCCGTCTGAGGTTTGTGAATTGGTACAAGCTGGAAATTATGAGGCGGTAATTGAGCTTGGCACTAACCGATTTGACGATAACAACCCAAATAATCGCTTGGCTGAATTTGAAACGACTCCGATATTTTCGACCTCGATTGATGGCTTAAATAGGGTAGTGGTGGCGAGGGACAACGAAAGTGCGTTCGAGTTAGCTTTAGACCGAACCATGAGGGCTGCTTCGGAAGTCGAAGCTCACCAGAAATGCGTTGGCGAAACCGCAACTAAAGGGGTAAAGCTTCCATTGGTGGTATCTACTAAACATGAGGCGCGGGTGGCTGCCGAACGCGTAGAGCGGTTCTTCTCGGAGGCTGGGGTTTCGGCTGAGCCTTCGCCTTGGAGAATGGTTGTTGTTCCAGCAAGTTTCAGCCCTAACGCCAAAGTTGCCATCGGCGAACTTTCGAGGAGCGAACCTCTGGAACTCAAGGTTGACGGAGTCCATTCGTCGCTTTCTAGCTCCAAAGAGGTTTATTTCAGACCGGCCCATGCTTTGTCCCTTGCGGAATGCGAAGAACTTGGCTGGCCAAGTTTTCTGGTGGCACTAAAGACCGATCGGGGAATGGCGCCATGCATTGAGGGATGCCCAATTGCAGAGACAAACGTTATTTCGCTCTTGGCGATCGATTTTTCGCTGGAGTCAAGGATCGAGTGCATGGTAAGTGGTTGGAGGCCGGCCAACGGCGACGACCTGGGTGTTTTCGTAGCTGAGGCGGTTTTGGACGGTGGGCGAGCGGTTGATTCGGTCGAAGACGGCTACGCCAAGCTGGTGGGCGCTGCTAGGGATTTCGTCTCTGGGATGAGCACAAAGGACGATCTGAGAAGGGCCAGATCTCAATTCGAAGTAAGGGAGGCCGTCGCGACCGCTGCTATTAAATCTCTTGGAGCCGACAGAACTCATTTCGAGCACAAGTTGGCTGTTCAGAGGAGGGTTTTGGGACTGGGTTTGACGAGGGAATCTGAGGGTCTTTGCCTTTCACGTGAGAGGCGAGTTGAATTGGAAGTTGGAATCTGAGGTATTTATTTATGCAATCACCGTATGGAATGTAAATAAAACCCATTCTTGACGAATGCCTTTAAATATCTGGAAAATTTGTGTACCCTATTTATCGGTGCAGGCTGTGTGCCAGGTCGAGTATTCGTAGCTTTTGGCATGAATATCTTTTGGAGGGTGGAGTGAAGGTTCCTTTAAACGTTGGTGACTTTTTGCGCCGTGGTGCGGAGGTCTATCCAGATCGCTTGGCACTTGTCGACGATCCAGAGGCGAAGGGTACTTTGGGCAGACTGACGTACCGCCAACTGAATTCCAAAGTCAAGAATATGGCTAGGGTCTTGGAAGATATGGGCGTGGCCGTGGGGGACAGGGTAGCCCTCATAAGCCCTAATTCGGGTAAGTTCCTCGTCTCTTACTATGGAGTTAGCGGATATGGGCGGATTCTCGTTCCAGTGAACTATCGGCTCAATTCCGAGGAAGTCGAATACATAGTCGAGCATTCCGGTTCTCAAATAGTTCTTGTCGACCCAGAGTTCCAACACCTCGTTGCGGGCGTAAACGTGAAGTCGATAATTGTCCTCGACGGCATTGAGGATGCAGAACTCTTCGCCGATCTGGGGGACAAGCCAGAACCTACACCATGGGAGGGCGACGAGGACTTCACTTGCTCTATTAATTACACCTCTGGAACTACTGCTAGGCCCAAGGGTGTCCAGATGACCCATCGAAACGCCTGGCTAAATGCTGCTACATTCGGGTGGCACACGACGGTAACCGACAGCGACACTCTCCTGCATACACTTCCGATGTTCCACTGTAACGGGTGGGGCATGCCCTATGCAGTTACGGGCATGGGAGGAACCCACGTGATACAGCGCAAAATCGACGGCGAATCGATATTGGCTAACATTGAGAACGAAGGGGTAACCCTTGCCTGTGGTGCGCCAGCGGTATGGGCGGCGACACTCGACGCAGCGACCAAGAGAAGCGCTGCTAATAGGCCGATTCCCGGAAAGTCAACTATGAGGATAGTAATGGCCGGAGCTGCACCCCCATCAAAGACGATCGAAAGAGTTGAGACCGAGCTTGGATGGGAGTTCATACAGATCTATGGCTTGACCGAGACGTCTCCGGTCCTCACGGTAAATAGAACCCGCTCTGAATGGGATGATTTGACCGCCGAGGAGCGATCCAAACTGCTGTCACGAGCTGGAACTCCAGGTATCGGGACGCAGATCGAAATAGATTCGACCGGGGAAGTGCTAGCCAAGTCGAACGTGGTTTTCCAGGGATATTGGAACAATCCTGACGCAACCGCTGAAGCGATGGCGGGAGGATTCTTCCACACCGGAGATGGCGGGACAAAAGAGGCTGGCTATTTGACCATCTCTGACCGGAAGAAAGACGTCATCATTACCGGTGGCGAAAATGTATCTTCGATTGAGGTAGAGGACGCACTGTTCCAACACCCGGCGGTTGCCGAGGTTGCGGTAATTGGAGTTCCAGATGACAAATGGGGCGAAGCGATCAAGGCGCTCGTCGTGCTGAGGCCTGACGTCCAGGTTACCGAG
>JABEUO010000177.1 GCA_013044415.1 Acidimicrobiaceae bacterium | reverse complement strand
GTAGAGCGCTATTTCTGCTCGGGTGCTCCGGAGGCTCACTGTTGAAAGGAAGCAGCAGCCGACTACATATCTATCTGTTTTCTTAGCTGGCGATGGTGGTTCCGCTACTTAGAGGACTGCTCGGGTCGATTTCAAGAAAACAATGGAGCCCGGTGGGGGATACCGGGCTCCATGGACTTGTCTATCGTTGATAGCTATTCGAGTTGACCTCTACGTGATCAATGTAGTGAAATCGAAGGCTTCTTTAAAGCTAGAGTTTTGACAGGATGGATTCTGCGGACGAGACGGTCAGTCCACCCCCTGGCTCTACTTCCAAGGAAGTAACCACGCCATCTTGAAGGATCGCTGCGAAGCGCCTCGATCTGTTGCCCATTGCCGAGCCGTGGGCATCCAATACCAGACCCGTGGCGGATGCAAATTCGCCGTTACCGTCGGCCAATAGGGTGACCTCGTCTGCTATTCCCTGGGATTCTCCCCAAGCTTTCATGACAAAGGGGTCATTGACTGCCACGCAGAAAACCTTGTCGACGCCCTTGGCTTTAAGTTCCTCTGATCGGATTACAAAGCCGGGAAGGTGGTAGTCGGAGCAGGTGGGAGTAAAGGCCCCCGGAACACCAAACAGTACGACCTTGCCCTTACCGAGTATCTCGGAAGTCTTTACCTTAGTCGACTCACCCTTTTCGATCGCAACAATATCGACCGTTGGAATCGTCTCGCCTACCTGAATCGTCACAGCAGCTACCTCGCGCATCTTTGTTGGTCCAGCTCTTTGTTCACCTAGTCAAGAACCAATAAAAGGGCAATGTTATGCCGCGTTTTTGAAATTTGATTTAGGGCTACCCATTATGAGGAGTCCAGGAAAACCAATACCTCCAGCTTCCATAGACTGGCTTTAGTCACTCACACGAGTTTGGCGGGTGCCAAGTTTGTGAATTAATCGGCCACGGCCAGCAAGACTTACCAGGAAGAGTTAACCGAGAGACTTGCCAGCCACCGCCCAATCTTCGGGCGGGACTTCGTAGATTACCACGCTGATCGCCTCAGGGGATACATTGAGGGTCTCCCGAACCACGTCGGTCAGTCTTTTGGCGAGCAGCCTCCGATCATCTGCACTACTTCCTTCGAACATTGAGACCTGTATGAGTGGCAAAATACACCCCAACTGGTGTTAGATTTGGGCTTCCAATGAGATCTTACTGCAAATTGCGGTGAAAATAGAACTGATACTCCCTGGAGTCGAAATGGTAGGAGCTCACAACGATCGTGGTGTCTTTCAAGCGGGCCTGACTCTGTTTTCACCCTCGTTTTCAACATCAGTTTTAATACGAGCTGGCTCTATTGGGGACCCGATCGGCCTTCTGATCGGTTTTGAGGTGAATATTTCCCGTTTTTTTCAGGATACGTATATTCTTCGAGGTAATGTCCGCAGAAACCCTACTACCTGGTAATTTGTCCGATAGTTTCCTCTTGCAAGCTCCCTTATTGGAAAGTAGTGTGGGATCACTGAGCCGTAGAGGCTGAAGGAATGTGCCATAAGAGCATGTCAAATGGTGTGTCTCCTCCCATCAGCCCGAAGTTGCTGACAACTAAAAAGGTGCTAAAACGGAGTTAAACACAAAGACTGTATCGTTGCAGCTAGACAGCTTGGAACGACTCTTTTGGACGATTTTCTCTTGAAAGGCCGTCCTCTGGGGAAAAGATTTGTCGCTGTCCGGTAGGGCATTCTGGCACTATGTGATAGATTTAGGGGCGTGGTTCACTCGCGCTTCTGGCGTCCGGGGTTTCTGGCGGCATAAGGATTTGTGGCAAAGTCCTATGCATAACATGTTGGAGGCTCAGGTCAAGTGGGGGGGGGACCGTGTTTGACTGTGGACAAATGTCTCCGCAGTTAGTAATTGAAATAGGGAAGGTTTCAAGGGGCAAATGAGACTATCGCTTAAAAAGCGAGGCGCGACTTTCGTGGCTGGGGCCGCCGGAGCATCAATGGTGCTTGCGGCTTGTGGCAGCGGGTCGTCCTCATCTTCTAGTACGACGGCGGCGCAGACGAAGATCGCCGGCGGTACTGCATACTTCGCAGAGGGGCCTGGGGCACCTCCGAACTATATATTTCCTATGACACCGGGTCAGTTTTTCTCGATCAACAATCTCGCTCAGTTCCAGATACTCATGTATCGTCCGCTGTATTTCTTTGGAGTCGGACAGCAGGCGGTGATCAACAACTCCTTGAGCCTGGCTAATCCACCGGTCTATTCGAACAATAATCAGACTGTCACGATTACATTGAAGCCATACGTCTGGTCTGATGGCGAGACGGTAAGTGCCCGTGACGTGGTGTTTTGGATGAACCTACTCAAGGCGAACACATCGGGTTGGGCCGCTTACGTTCCGGGGTCATTCCCTGACAACGTCACTAGCTACCAGGCTACCAGCGCAAACACGGTCGTTTTCAACCTGAACAAGAGCTACAACCCGACCTGGTTTACCTATAACGAACTTTCTCAGATTACTCCACTTCCGATGGCGTGGGACAAGACGGCAGCGACCGATCCTACCCCTAGTCCTACTGCGGCGAATCTGCCGGATACGACGACTGCGGGCGCACAGGCTGTCTATAAGTTCTTAGATGCTCAATCGAGGGACCTCTCAACTTACGGCACCAATCCAATTTGGCAAGTCGTAGATGGGCCGTGGAAATTGTCATCGTTTACCACCCAAGGTAAAGCGGTCTTCGTCCCGAATCCTAAGTACTCTGGACCGGTCAAGCCGAGCCTCTCGCAATTTGTCGAGTTGCCCTTTACCACAGAAACTGCCGAGTTCAACGTCCTTTCGGCTGGCAGTGGTGCGATCACGTATGGATACATACCAGTTTCCGACCTAGCACAAAAGGCTCGTATAGTTAGTCAGGGATACACCTTTAATCCTTGGTATGACTTTGGTATCAACTACTTCGTTGAGAACTACCACAATCCGGTTCTTGGGCCCGTCTATTCGCAGCTTTACTTCAGGCAGGCCTTCCAAGAGCTGGTAGATCAGCCCCAGTGGGTTACCTCGTTCTATAAGGGACTGGCTTCGCCGACTTACGGCCCGGTTCCGACGCACCCGGCCAACCCATTTGCCGATGCGACTTCAATGACCAATCCGTATCCCTACTCCATATCGAATGCGATTGCACTTCTGAAGGCTCACGGCTGGACCGTGACGCCAGGTGGGGTAGATACCTGCACGTCTCCCGGATCGGGCGCAAATCAGTGCGGAGCTGGAGTAGCGGCTGGGACGAAACTTTCGATGGGACTCCAGTACATGTCTGGGACGACTGCTTTAGCCCAGTCGATGGAAGCCCTGAAGTCAGCGGCGTCTCAAGCCGGAATTCAGATTGCACTTTCCTCTGCACCGTTCAATCAGGTCATTTCCAACGCTGTTACCTGTAAGCCGACCGACGCAAGTTGCAAGTGGACCATGGAAAACTGGGGCGGTGGCTGGGAGTATTCTCCTGACAACTACCCAACAGGTGGAGAGCTATATGCGACCGGAGCTGGATCGAACTACGGAAACTATTCCGATCCTAAGACGGATGCTCTAATCAATGCGACCCACACCTCGGCTAACCCGCAGGCTGCTCTGAATGCCTATCAGGACTACCTTGTGAAGCAACTGCCGAACGTATGGCAGCCGTATCCTCCTTATGAATTGTCGATGATAAGTAACAAGCTCGGTGGAGTGACCCAGAACGCATACCTGGACTTGACCCCCGAGACTTGGTACCTAAAGGGCTAGTCTTATAACTTGATTCTGCCGCCCCGTTGGGGTTATCTCAGCGGGGCGGCGGAATATGTAAAATGGGTTGCTTGAGTCTTTCTGGCTAGTCCTGCGGGGCAAGTAGATTTGGCTGGGGGTTGTAACTTTTTATTACGGGGTGGTGCTGACACGGTGGTGTCATTTTTTATGTCTGGGAGTGTTTCCTTCGGATGACGGCATATCTGGTGCGAAGAATTGGGCAATCGGTCATTGTCATCATCGGTGTGACGATAATCGCCTTCTTACTTGAACATATTCTCCCTGGTGGGCCGGCAAAGGGCCTCCTTGGGCCGAGGGCTACCCAGGTTCAGATTCAGGCGTTCAATCATCAATATGGGCTTGATCGTCCACTGTTCGTCCAGTACTGGGACTATGTCGACGGACTGCTGCACGGAAATCTGCAGAGTTCATTCAAACTCAACGAGCCGGTGACGTCGATATTACAAAGGGAGTTACCTAAGACGATTCTGCTGGTTGGCACCGCTTTAGTAATATCGGTTCTTATCGCCATTCCGGTTGGAATCGTTCAAGCGGTGAGGAGGAACAAGGCCCTCGACTATATCATCACCGGGGTATCCTTCATCCTCTACTCGATGCCATCGTTTTGGCTCGGACTCCTGCTCATAATAGCCTTTGCCGAGAAGTTGAAGTGGTTTCCAGCTGAGGCGCCTCAGGGGGCGACAATTGGCCAGGTGTTGACCGATCCCCGTGCCCTTGTTCTGCCAATACTCACACTGACCCTTATCAACTTTGCTGCGTATTCACGTTATATGAGGTCTTCTGCTATTGAATCACTGGCGCAGGATTGGGTCCGGACCGCCAAAGCAAAGGGACTTTCTCAGAGGGTAATCCTCTTCAAGCATATGTTGAGGAACTCATTGATTCCGATCGCCACCCTCGTCGGTTTGAGCCTGCCCGGCGTCTTTACCGCCGGCCTTATAACTGAAGCGGTGTTTAATTATCCTGGCACCGGTTTTGATTTCTTCAATGCGGCTGTCAATCAGGACTATCCATTACTGCTCGGAATCATCTTGGTTGTAGGTGTCGCTACCGTGGTAGGTAACTTGCTCGCCGATCTGGCATATGCAATCCTCGATCCTCGTGTCCGCTACGGATGATGAGGGGTTCTCATGAAACTATTCAATGTCGCTTCGAAGATATCTGTGACTAGGGGAAGAGTTGACTTTAGCCGATAAGACTGGCGAGATGCCAGAAAATGAGCCAGCGGGTGT
>JABEUO010000176.1 GCA_013044415.1 Acidimicrobiaceae bacterium | reverse complement strand
TTAAGGTGCCGATTATTCAGGGTCTACCAGCTGGTCGAACATTCGGTTGCACTCATACAAATCGACATATTTTGATTTGGCCGAAAGACCTTATTTCCAACTCACTTTTCATTTGATTTCGCTTCAGTTGACCTGGCTTCAGTAGGTGTACTTTGGTCTCGATCTAGAATTCGCAGCGATAACGGAGGTGCGACCTTTGGAGCTCCCAATCACATACACCTGGCTCAAGAAGTGACCTCGACGCCGAATGAAGGCCATCCATATGCCGGTTGTGAGGAACTTGGACTTTCGATTTCTTATCGATTAGTGAGTATTTCGGACTATGACACAGCTGCCTTTGTAGAATCATGTCAGTGTCACTGCCAAATCGCTCAGTTGAGTCAAGAGTCCTTACCCTGCCGAACTTCATAAGCCTCTCAAGAGTCATTGCCTTGCCACTGTTTTTGTTTTGGCTTCGGATTCCTCAAGACAGGCTTTTCGCCGCCATCCTGGGCGGACTTATGGGAGTTACTGACTTCTTGGATGGGTACGTTGCAAGAAGAATCGGACAAGTTTCGACCGTGGGAAAGATAATTGACCCAACTTGCGATCGTATGGTTCTCGTTGTTTCCTCGATAGGACTTTGGTATTTTTCCGTTGTGCCGAGGTGGCTCATAGTCGTCGTTTTGGCGAGGGAAGTTATCGTAAGTGTCGTGGTATTGACGGTGGGTATTTTGGGTAAGGTCCGACTCGACGTGGTTTGGATAGGCAAACTTGGTACCTTTATCCTTCTGACAAGTTTCCCTCTAGCGGTACTGGCAAGTTCTAGTCAAGTAGATTCTAAGTGGTTGCTTTGGATGACCGAGGGAGCAATTGTGGCGGGCACAGGGATTCTCTTTGGTGCTGCATTCCAGTACTTCAAAAAGCTAGTCGAGATCGTCAGGGGTCGAAGCACGATATAGCGCAGTTTTCTGTGGTCACGTCGATTGGACGGCTGCTTAGCTGTGAGGCCAGTCGCTTCTGAGTCAATTCAAATAGTTTATAATTCCTCATCTGTGCCGATCGTATCGAGGCGAGCGGGGGTTGATACGCCAATAGCGTCTTTTAGGCCGCTTCAAGCGGTTGAGCTCGCCCTTGGTGAACTCGCAAGATTCAATTTAACCGGAGCGATGTAGCGGAAAAACAAATAAGGCTACGCGTTGGTCTTATGCGGTGCATGGGGCGGGCCACGTGACTAATGTTACGTGAATGGACATACCAAATGAACTCGGATACACCAAGGATCATGAATGGACTCGCATCGAAGGCAAGAATCTTCGAGTAGGGATTACAGACTATGCACAAGACGCCCTGGGTGACGTCGTTTTTGTGCAACTACCGGCCTTAGGCGCTGCGGTAACTTCTGGCGCAAGTTTTGCCGAAGTCGAGTCCACGAAGTCGGTCTCGGACATCTTTGCCCCAATTGCAGGCAAAGTAGTTGAAGTAAATGAGAGGCTATCAGACTCTCCGGAGTTGATTAATTCCGACCCGTACGGAGATGGCTGGATATGCGTGATTGAAGCTAAGGACGAAGCCGAGTTCAAAGGACTTCTAACCGCAGACGCTTATGGAAAGCTCATTTCCTAAGCCGCTTAGGTTTTGGCAGTTGCCGGCACATAGGCTGTAACCATAAGGTTATAGTTGAGGGTTGCGCCTTAGGGTGAAACCTCGGGTTTATAGTGGACGGCAAGTAAAGGGGAAGCCCGTTGATATGCGGCTTTTGCGGTCATCAGAATCAAGCAGGAGCTAAGTTCTGTTCGTCGTGCGGTCGAACCCTTCTACTTTCGGAGCAAGAGACTACCGGATCGATTGGTCCCGTTGAGGTAGCTGGTTCATTTGATAGCGTTGAAGCCAACCTACCCAAAGGGGTGGGCATCTTCCTCATCAGGGGCGGAGTTGACTCAGGCAGCTGGTATGCCCTCGACAGGAGCGTATCGAGAATTGGTCGCCATCCAGAAAGCGATATAGTTCTCGACGACATTACCGTGTCGAGAAGGCATGCCGAGGTCAGCAGGATAGGAACTCGATATTTCCTGACTGATGTCGGATCTCTCAATGGAACCTATCACAATCAGAACAGGACAGACGAGTCGGAACTTGCCTCGGGTGACGAAATTCAGATCGGCAAGTACCGCTTTATTTTCCTTTTAATACCTGGAGAAGAGGACTAAGACCTTGGAAGGGGAGAGGGACTACTGGTCCATAAGCGAGGTTTTAGCGCGCCTCCGAGATGAGTTTCCCGACGTCACGATATCCAAGATCCGTTTTCTGGAATCCAAAGGACTGCTGGACCTTGAACGGACGCCGTCGGGATATCGCAAGTTCTATCAACACGATGTTGAGCGACTTAAAGCCGTACTGCTGATTCAAAAAGAGACCTTCATGCCCCTGAAGGTGATTCGCGATCATCTTGGAGATCGCGATGGCGAGCCAAGACCATCTCAAACATTGATGTTTGAGCCGCCTTTAGACGAGTTGCAGGGTGATCCGGGGAGCGAAATCGGGTCGGTATCCAGCGACCAGGAGCCTGGACTGATTCGGGAATCTCGGGAGATTTCGCCGGATAATTCAGATAGCGAAGTTGAGTTAGAGCAGGTGCCAGAGTCGATAACTCGATTATCTTCTGCGGTGCGTGCCTCGGTGAGAAAGCTACATACGGCAGAAATGTCTCCCCCGGAAATCGCTAATTCAGAGGGGGCAAAAGAATCGACAAAAGCGGAGGTTGACAAAGATCGAATTGGCGATCTTTCGACCGACCATAAGGAAAGTGGTCATAGCGGGGCCATGGCACCGGATAGTCCAGGACGAGCAGATCGTTCCGCTCGCCTAGGAATAGTTGGTTCTACGCCATCCACCCAACCAGCCGGTAGGAAAATTACAGAAAGACGAAGTCGCCAGCCTGAGGGACCAACGAGATCGCATGCTAAGTCGGCTCCTGACGTCCAAATAGAGGATTCTGAAAATACCGAGCAGGTAACCGGCCAACAAGGCGACTTTACCGTTGAGGAGATCACGAAGTTGACTGGGGCTCGGATTGCCGAAATAGCCGAGATGGTCGAGTTTGGACTTATTTCGGGTCATAACGAATTTGGGGAGACCGTCTATTCTTCGGAGGAACTCGCTCTGATTAGGATAGTCCTCAGGTTTCGCTCCTTTGGGATCGAAGCCCGTCACTTGAGACTATATAAGACTTCAGCTGAACGCGAATTTGGGTTTTTAGAGCAGGTAGTCGCTCCTATTTTTAAAAAGAGAAACCCAGTTGCGACCGAGCAGGCAAAACAGATTTTGCTCGAATTACGATCGCTTGGTGGAACGATGCGTGAAGCGTTCTTGTCAAAAGAACTCTCAAAGTACCTTGGCTGAGGGATGCTTTTGGGGTTAGTTTTTGTTAAGCGAGTTGATGCCGAGTTGAGATTGCGTGAGATTGCGTGAGATTTGGAAGTAGAGTCAAGCAATGATCGAAGTTGAACTCGCGGCCGTGCAGATCGATCAGCGCTCGGCTACACCGGTTATGTTGCTAAAGGAGACTAAGCCACCAGGTAGGACTTTGGCTGTCTATATAGGTCGGGCTGAGGCTCAGGCGATCGTAGATTCTGTGCAAGGGATTGAGCCCCCAAGACCCATGACGCACGACTTGATGCGTGACATTGTCGAGGCATTGGGCGGAATAGTCCTGAAGGTCGTGATCACGGAGTTGGTCGAAGCGACATTTTACGCCCAGGTTGAGCTAAAGATCCAGCAAAAAGTCGTAGTAGTCTCTGCGAGACCCTCAGATGCCGTAGCGCTAGC
>JABEUO010000175.1 GCA_013044415.1 Acidimicrobiaceae bacterium | reverse complement strand
GTTTAGGGCGACACCAGCAAATGAGCCATAAAAGGAGGTGTCTCCGAAGCTGAAGACTCCCCCGTCGGCGGCCACAAGCCAGTAGCTCTTGCCATCAGGGGTGGCAGCCATCGACACGATTGGGGCGTTTAGTCTTACTCCACCCATAGAGCCGTAGAAGGCGGCGTCTCCGAAGCTGAAGACTCCCCCGTCGGCGGCCACAAGCCAGTAGCCCTTGCCATCAGGGGTGGCAGCCATCGACACGATCGGGGCGTTCAATTGGGACGATTCCATCGTCCCGAAATATCCCACATCACCGAAGGTGTAAATGCCGCCGTTCGCACCGACCAGCCAATATCCCATCCCATCAGGAGATGGAACAATGTCGACCACGGGACTCCCTAACAGGGTCGACCCCGTCGATCCGAAGTATCCGGCGTCACCCTCTACCTTCGGTATCAGGGGTGCCTCCTGACTCCAAGTAATGGAGTAACTTGCTGACACGTACGAAGATTCTAGGATCGCGTATGATGCGACATCAGAACTAGCCAAGTAGTACCCGGCCCCCATGGAAGGTGAATTAGTCCCAAAATCCTGCAAAATGTTATTTCTGTGTTGCCAGCAACTTCCGGGGGTGTCGATAGAACAACTTACGTTAGGAGATCCTGGGCCGTCATCGTACATCCAGCCGTATACCATTGCTATTGCATTTGGCAGACCGTAACCATAATTTGAAGCCCATGGGTAGGTATACTGATTCCAAGTAGGATCTTGGCCTTGGATAGCGCCTTGCTCTGCAATTAGGTTCAAACTTGGGCTCATCCCAATAAAGACGGCTAAGCCGCGCGAAGCACGTTCGAGATTCACCAAAACAAAGAGCTGCTCGGCCGGCGAAAGCAATGGGTAATTAGTTGGAAGGTTGATAGGTGCAACGCCTTCGAGCTCTTGCGCTCGATTCAATGCCGATAGGGCTGCAGAGCTGCATGAAGCTGATTCGTTGGGTTGGATGCCGCAAATAGTATTGAAATCAGGTTGGGGCGCCAGGTTTGAAGTAGGATCAGACCCTCTGAAGCTAGCTAGGCTCGCCCCGGCTTGATGAGCAGTCTGCCAGATCGAATTTCTGGAGACTTGGGGCTTCGCAACCGCACTTATTTGCACAAGCAACATCAGGCTGACCCAGATTGTTGAGAAGACTAAGTATCGTCTCTTGCGAACTATGTGGATAACAACCAGCCCCTTCGAAAGGTGTTAGATTCGCCCTATATCTCTAAAACTAACTCCCAGATCCCAACGAAGCTACGATTTGGACAAAAGCCATGGAAAAGTTGATCCAAGATGGAGTATTCTCCAAGCAAAGCGCGTAAAGATGTTGACGTGGTGAAGATATTGGTAGTCGACGACGAAGAGCATATAACGGAGCTGTTGGAGATGGGGCTCCGGTACAACGGTTTTGAGGCCCTGAGCGCAAATGATAGTAGGCGAGCCCTCGAGATCTGGACCACCGAGAGACCTGATCTACTGATAATAGATGTAATGCTCCCCGAGCTTGACGGTTTCGAAGTAGTAAAGCGCATTCGAAGCGCTGAAGGGCATCGCACCTCTATGCCGATCATTTTCCTGACTGCTAAGGACACCACCCGGGACAAAATTCAAGGTCTCAGTATTGGAGGTGACGACTACGTCACCAAACCATTTTCGATCGAAGAATTAATCGCAAGGGTCAAGGCGGTACTGAGGCGTGCTGAGAATGCCCCCTCATCGGCACCCGTGCTTGCGATCGGAGACCTCGAAATAAATGAAGAGACCCGTGAGGTAAGGCGGGGCACAAGGTCAATAGAACTAACCCCCACAGAGTACAAGTTGCTCCATTACTTGGTATCAAATCAGCGGACGGTTCTATCGAAGGTCCAGCTACTGGAGCACATCTGGGAGTACGACTTTGACGCAAATGCAAGTGTGCTGGAAACTTATATAAGTTACCTTAGGAAGAAAGTTGATGTCGAAGAGCCAAAATTGATACACACCATAAGAGGCATAGGATATTCCATTAGGATTCCCCAAGGAGCATAGGTGACCCTAAGAAGGAGACTCCTATTTGGACTTTTGTTGACGCTGCTCATCGCCCTGACGGCCTCCTCGACCATAGTATTTCAACTATACAAATCAGCGCTCATTTCCAAGATTGACCAGCAGCTTTCCGGCACTGTTCCATTTATACAGAGGAGGCTCAAGCCCGGCTTAGCGGGCCCTGTCGGCCCTGGACGGTTTTCTGGTTTTAACGGGCCAGGAAAGCCACCAGCGCCCGCGCTTTCGCTCCCTGCCGACTCAATCGCCGGAATCATCGAACCGAACTCACTTACGATTCGAACCATCTCTCTGTTCGGTGAGCAGAACCCGGTCCCAAATCTAAACATATCAACTCGAAGCACTGCCCAACAGCCCGGTCAGTACTATTTTGACCAGGTCGCATCCGATGGATCAAGTTATCGCGTTCTGCTCGTTAATTTCTCACCAAACCGTCCGCTTTACTTCGTAGCGATCCCATTAAGCCAAACCAACTCACAGCTTCAACTTCTTCTGTTGACCGAGGCATTTACTGGAATTGCTATCGCCGGTGCCCTAAGCATCGTTCTACTCCAGATCCTCAAACGGGGTTTAGCCCCTCTTGAATCTATAGCCAAAACCGCTGATAAGATCTCGTCGGGCGACCTCTCTCTAAGGGTTGCAACTGAATCCAGATACTCCGAAATGTCCAGAGTTGGTAGGGCAATTAACTCTATGCTCGAAACGATAGAGGGGGCTTTCAAGGAGCGCAACGCAACTGAAGATAAACTCCGTAAGTTTATCGCTGACGCATCTCACGAGCTGAGAACCCCGCTTACTTCGATAATGGGTTATGCGGACCTCTTCAAACTCGGAGCCAAAAACTCACCTTCGGACCTGGAAACCCTGATGTCTCGAATCTCAAAAGAGTCCCAAAAGATGAAGGTTTTAGTTGAGGACTTACTGCTATTAGCTCGACTCGATGAAGAACGGGACCCAAACACGACAGAAGTCGAGATGGCTGTCGTAGCATCCGAATTATGCGATGACTTCGCATCCTTAAATAAGGATAGGCGGATCCAATTTACGACTACCGGGTCCGCCAAGGTGCTCGGAAACGAACTGCTGCTTCGTCAAGCGATTTCCAATTTGCTTACCAATGCAGTTAAATATACGCCAGCTGGCACTTCAATTGAGGTCGAAGTCGACGAGATCCCGAGAGAGAATACCTGCAGGTTGCGAGTGTCTGATTATGGGCCCGGCCTGAATCAAAATGGCTTAGAACACTCCTTTGACCGCTTCTGGCAAGATGACACTTCTCGATCCAACCAGGGTGTTGGACTCGGATTGTCCATTGTAAAAGGAGTAGTAGAAACTCATAATGGAAAGGTTTCGGTGAAAAATCTACCGAGAGGTGGCGCTTGCTTTGAAATCAGCCTTCCACTGTGCAACTTCTCGGTGGTCG
>JABEUO010000174.1 GCA_013044415.1 Acidimicrobiaceae bacterium | reverse complement strand
TGCAAATCAATTGCAGCTCGATAGCTCGGCCCTTACAACATCCAGGGTTACCGGTAATATCAAACTCGCCTTTTGATAAGTGTACAGAGAAGGAAAGCGTTATTTTTAGGCTAACTTGGGAGCGATAGAGCACCACCAGGGAGATGCACATGAATATGGAACTGACCCTCAAAGGCAAAACAGCAATAGTAACTGGGGCTGCGAGTGGCATCGGCAAAGAGATCGCAGAAACTTTCGCTAGGGCTGGGGCAAACGTCGCAATCGCCGATCTGAACGGCGATGGAACCCAAGCCGTGGCGGCTGCAATAGTCGCCGATGGTGGTTCGGCTATGGGTGTCACCATGGATGTAACCAGCGAGGATGCGGTAAATAGTGCGACCCAACAAGTCGTGGATAAATACGGAGCGGTTGACATACTCATTTCCAATGCTGGAATTCAGATAGTCAATCCCATCGAAGACTATGCCTTTTCCGACTGGAAGAAGATGCTAGCTATCCATCTTGATGGGGCATTTCTGACCACGAAAGCCGCAATAAACTCGATGTATAAGGACAATCGCGGCGGCGTCATCATATACATGGGATCCGTACACTCCCACGAAGCTTCCCCGCTCAAAAGTGCCTACGTTACCGCTAAGCATGGCTTGCTTGGTCTTGCACGGGTAATCGCCAAAGAGGGTGCCGCACACGGTGTCCGGTCCCACGTAATTTGCCCGGGCTTCGTTAGGACACCGCTGGTCGAGAAGCAGATACCGGAGCAGGCTAAGGAACTCGGGATATCGGAAGATGATGTTGTGCGAAACGTGATGCTAAAAGACACCGTGGACGGGGAGTTTACTACAACCGAAGACATTGCTAACCTCGCTCTGTTTTTAAGTGCCTTCCCAAGCGCCGCCCTCACAGGACAATCGATTGTTGCGAGCCATGGCTGGTGCATGATTTAAGGTCAGGGTTAAGCACGGTAACCAAAATAGACCCCGCAAGGTAATTTCTGGCGGCTGGGCAATGGATAGCCCTACCCAGGATATCAGTCGCAAAAGGATGCAAAAGTGAGCGCAGAGTCGATTCCACGATCGAATTTGCAAGTGCTCCTCGCTAATCGGCCCTGGTCCACTGTAGGGTTGATTTGCAACCACAAAATGAGGTGGGTATTGTGCCGTTCCCGGACGAGAAATGCCTCGATCGAATTGTACGCGGTGCTTTCCTCTATGGCTGGTAAGGACCGTTTTGCGGTCTAAATCGCCAAGGGCTATTCAGATCGAAGTTCTTTAGCATTGGCCTACATATGAGCAATACTGTGATTAGCCGATATTGCAGCGACTATACAACGAAAGAAGAATTAGCAGGCCGACTATCTTTTTCGCTTTGCGCTCTTTATCAAGAGAAGCCAACACCGATGTGACAAAACCAAAGGGTGAAGGTTCAAATGAACCTTCACCCTTGTTATTTATCCTCAGCGACCGAATCGCTCAACTGACCTCCATCGAGGCGTCAAAGGCGATTCGGCCCAAAAACTGCTACTCTACGACCAAGTTGCCCATCATCTGCCCGGAGGTTGCCATTACACCGCTCATGCCGTCAGATCCCGATCCGCAAGGGGCGAAGCAGTGCCACACGTAGGTACCCGCCTTGGTGACCTTGAATTGCGCCTCCACAACCACGGTATTCTTGGGCTGGCCAGTTACGTCGGCGGTTGCAGCTGGAATTGGCATATTTACGCCTAATTGCGGAATCGTAAAGGTGTGGGCAATATTTGCATTTGGTACAGATGCTGCGGGCGTCCCGCCGATGGTCTCTGTACCACCTATCAAGCCTTTGGCGTTCGCATATTGAGTGTACCCAGTTGTCAAGGGAGCCGCTCCGTCGTCATATGAAGTTATAGTAAGGTCGACTATCGAGTTCTTCGGTACGGTCAGATTTCCTGGGGCATAGATCGGGTTACCCGGACTCTTGATCATGCCGCCGGTTAGGATTGTCATGTATTGGTGGACCACGGTCGGGGCCGGGGCGGCTGTAGTGGCAGTCGTCGCACTCGCTGTAGATCCCGAGCTTCCACACGCGGCCATGACAAATCCACCTGTGCCAATCGCAAGCCCGGCGAGAATCGCTTTATTGGCCCGCCCCTTTAATGAAAAGCTCTTCATTTCTTTGTCCTCCTAAGACATACTCCCCAATGGATACCGACCTTTGGTCCATCTCAAACGGGTCTCGATCGGCAATAGCAATAATCCGATATAGTTCGCGCTTCTAGGTAGGGACGAAGGAAAGCTGAGAAGCAGCGAAGAGCCGTTAACGCATCGGGGAGGATCGCTGAAACGAATAGGGTAATAGGTCACCGTTGTTGGATGTAAATGATTACAACGGCTCCGGGAGTGGCCTCCTGCATATCCACCTTGCTATAGAGGCTAACCAAAAATGTTCATCCCCAGCCATTTCTCATCGCATATCCAAATGGCTAAAGGCAACTGTGCCGAAGCGACTGTCAGACTGTTCAGTTGTTATGGGTTACAAAAGTCTCGCCAACTGGCTAATTCCGTCACAGATATTCTTGTTGGTCAAAGGCATACAAGTCAGACGTACACTTCGACCTGGTCATGAAGCGACCTGGTCTTGGGAATTCGAAATGCAGTTCACCTCATTCCAAGGTGCCCTGTTGGTCCATCCTGGACTTAAAATGAGCCTATCGCCCTGAAACCAACTTGTTATTTTGGATACCAGCGTGCAAACGGCTCGCACCCTCTGCTGGAAATTGTGAAACAGCGGCCCCTAGCCTGATCACACGCACAGCCATGGCGAAACTCAAGTCGGGTAGAAGAGACGACGCAGCCGCTTTAAAAGCTAACTGAGCCAATTTCCCCCTTCGGAAGCAGACAACCTCCTCATCGTCGGCGGATCCCGCCCTTGTATCGGCCTGGCTCCTTCGTCGAGAACTCGATGGAGAACTTGACCTTTGCCATTTTGGTTCGAATCCTCCGGCTCGAACCCTCTACTTGTGAGTAGCGGCAACTTTCAAACTCACATCAGATTGGCAAGTCACGCCGATGTCAGGCGGTGGTTGTTTCTGGATGGCAAAGAAGCTTTTGCGGTGAAGAGTAACTTGGCGTTTCAGTGAGATTTGGCGCCTGGAAGCTATCAGCTTGGCTAAGTGATGGACCGCTCAGGCAGCCGTTTCGCTATTTGACCGCCACAATGAAAAGATGGCGGGCACCGAACTGACTATGCCGATCTCGTGTGGATCTATC
>JABEUO010000173.1 GCA_013044415.1 Acidimicrobiaceae bacterium | reverse complement strand
TTTTGGGAGTGAACTTGCCCTCTTGTTCCCAGCGCCGTACCGTACTTGGACTACGCCCAATCCGTTTTGCGAACTCGCCAATGCTGTATGTATTAGCCACTACAAACACTTATAGAACTTGCTGGATAGAAACTCGTCATCTGTTAATAACTCCTGGCCAACAGTATTAAAACTTAGTGACCCTCTGCCATCGGCTTGGGCCGACCTCCCATTAATTCTTGCCACCTTCGGCTACAAAGCTAATAGCTGGCCTAGGATGATTCAGGATATAATCAACTTATGTCTATATCAATGCAGCCTGATATATCCCTTGCATTTGCCGATCCGCTTAGGCGAGAGATCATCCAGCTACTCGCCGATGAATCATTGTGCACATGTCACCTGGTGGATCTCACCGGAGCAAAGCAGCCGACAATCTCTCACCACCTCAAGGTCCTCAAGCAGTTAGGGATCGTGGAATCCGAAGCCGTCGGGAGGAATACCTACTATCGAATAGTCTCCAGGTCCCTCATTGATTATGCAAACTCGCTTATTGCTCTGGCAGAAAAGGCCAGTTTTTCGAATAAGGAGAGACCTGGGTGCCAGTAACCGAACCTTCTACGAAAGCTCCATCTGAGGTCCGGGGGGCCAAGCGGATCGGGCTATCAAGGGTAGACAGATTTCTGCCCCTCTGGATCCTGTTGGCGATGGCGCTCGGCGTATCGCTTTCTAAGTTGATTCCTCAGCTATCCTCCGCCCTCAACTCGCTCACAATACAGGGAACTTCGCTACCCATAGCCATCGGCCTGTTGGTTATGATGTACCCGCCATTGGCCAAGATTAGATACGACAAGCTCCACAAGAGCTTCTCGGACAGGACGATGCTGCTCGCGTCCATAATGCTCAACTGGCTAATTGGGCCGCTGGTAATGTTCTCGTTAGCCTGGATATTTCTCGCCAACCAACCCACCTACCGGACCGGACTAATTCTGGTGGGCTTGGCCCGCTGCATAGCAATGGTCTTAGTCTGGAACGATCTCGCCTGCGGCGACCGAGAGGGAGCTGCGGTGCTGGTGGCTTTGAACTCTCTCTTTCAAATCGTCGCCTATGCCTTGCTGGGTTGGTTCTATCTCTTGGAGCTCCCTAAAATACTTGGGCTTTCCCAGGCCTCGGTCTCCTTCTCCGTCGCATCAATCGCAATTTCGGTCGGGATATTTTTAGGCATTCCGCTTGTGTTGGGATACCTCACTAGGAGTATCGGAGAGATGCTAAGGGGGCGCAAATGGTATGAGGCAGATTTCATACCGAAGATCTCGCCATTTGCCCTCTACGGGTTGCTCTTCACGGTGATTTTGCTCTTTGCGCTGCAGGGTCAACACATCGTAACCCATCCGCTCGATGTCCTACGTATCGCCATCCCGCTGGTCTGCTATTTCGCAATTATGTGGAGTGTGGGATTCCTGTTGGGGATCGGGCTGAAACTCTCATACTCAAAAACTGTTACCCTTTCCTTCACCGCTGCAGGGAATAACTTCGAACTCGCAATCGCAGTCACGATTGCCACCTTTGGGATATCGAGCGGTCAGGCCCTCGCTAGCGTGGTTGGACCGCTAATCGAAGTACCAGCGCTAATCGGGCTCGTCTACCTCGCACTACACCTAAAAAATAGAATCACCAGCTGGGCCCCTGAACCTACGGGCTGATATTTCAAAGGCGGCCTATCTGGTCAGAGCGATAGCGTAATTCGACTCTGCCGCTAGCTGAATACCACTCGATCCCCACTGCCCGATCGAGTCTCCAAAATGGGCAGTCACGGCTCACACAGGGTTGCCTGCCATGAGACCGACTCTGGCCGACTAACCGCTACCCACCAGCCATAGCTCCCAAAATAATCAGCGGCTCCTCACCCCTTGCCACCAGTTCGGGAAGTGGTTCGGCGAGACGCTGATTACTGAGGTCCGTTTCAAGTGCGAAGAACCTGACATAGGGCCTCCGCTCGAGAGTGTTTCTATCCCTAATAGTTCCTTTTAGAACCGGATAGTACTCCTCGAGCACATCGAGTACGGACGACATCGTGATTGGCTGTGCGACGTCGAGACTTACCTCTTTGGGGACATTTGCGAGTCTGCTTAGGTGCGGGGGTAAAATTACTCGGATACTCAAACTCTCTGCACCTCGACCGAATAGACGGCGGGTAGGCCCGAAAAGATCGATTGCCAGCTATCGCCAGAATCGCTGGAGGTGTAGATCTCCCCTGATGTCGTCCCGAAGTAGATCCCACAAGGATCCAGATCGTCAACATCCATTGCGTCTCGTAGGACATTGACGTAGCAGTTTGCCTGGGGAAGTCCCTTGGTCAAGGGATCCCAATTGTCGCCACCGGTCGTAGTTCGATAGACCCTCAGCATGCCCTGGGGCGGGAAGTGTTCGTAGTCGCTCGATATGGGTATGACATACGCGGTCCCACTTTGATGTGGATGGAGCGATATTACGAACCCGAAGTCACTAGGCAGGTCGCCACTTATCTCATACCAACTCTCTCCTGCATCGTCTGAGCGCATAACGTCCCAGTGCTTCTGCATATATAGGGTGTCGGGACGGTTCGGGTCGAGGGCGATTCTATGAACGCAGTGACCCACCTCTGCGTCGGGGTCAGGTATCCCATCTGACTTGAGTCCCCTATTGACTGGCCTCCAGTTCGCTCCAAGATCGTCAGAGCGAAAGACTCCCGCAGCCGAAATAGCTCCAAAGATCCTTCCATTAGATCGTGGATCGATGACT
>JABEUO010000172.1 GCA_013044415.1 Acidimicrobiaceae bacterium | reverse complement strand
CAGACCAGTTGGTCGTGGTGGCGTGACGGGAGCGATGCTTGGTAACTCCAACCAAACGGCGGAGCCAGAAGCCCCGTCCGTAAGGGCGGGGAGGTTCACTTTGAATCCAACGCTCCACTCTGTTGCTAAGTGCTGGAAGACTCGAGGTATGGTTCTGGTCGACGAATTCAAACAATCGATTTTCGGTATCTAAATTCCAGGGATTTTGGTTTTCGGGAAGCAGAGGAGGCGAAGTGCGTTTGTCTAATCCAATCTATCGTTTTTGAAAGAGATCCAGCTGACTCTAGGCTGGTTCGGAGACCTTTGGGAGGTGCGATTCATTTGACCCTTGACCAAGTTGAAGGGCGGCGTTGGCCGATCTCCGCTGGACTAAGGGCAAGATATGTTATTACCCTCGTCGCCGTGGCCGCCGGTGTAGCGCAGGGGTTCGGAAGATTTTCATATGCGGTGATGCTGCCAGAAATGACCAGGACCTACTTGCACTCCTACGCACTCGCTGGAAGCGTTGGTCTGGCAAATGTAGGGGCATACCTGCTAGGGACTGCACTGGTCTCTTTTCTGGCGACGAGGGTGAAATCGAAGTCACTGGTCGTGTGGGGGCTTTTTCTCTCCACGGCCGGGATGACAATGAACTTTATGTCCCACAATGTCTATTTAACTATGCTTTCTATGGCGATTTGTGGATTAGGCGGATCGTTCATTTGGGTACCAACGCCGGGAATCGCCGCCCGTTCGGTTGAGGTGCGATTCTCTGGACTTGCAATGGGGCTCGCCGGGGCCGGAATAGGAGTTCTGATCTCGATCTCGGCGGAGCTAGCCAGGGTGCTGCACGTCTTCGGTGGCCAGTTGGCTTGGAGGCTCCAGTGGGCGATTCAGGCTGGATTCGGCCTTTTGGTACTTGTCTTAGTAATTGCCTTTCTGCCAAAAGAGACCGGTAAGCCCGATCTACAGCGTGGCAGTGCTAAAGACCTGATGCGAGTTCCGGGTTGGAAATCGGTGACCCTTGCCTACACCGCCTACGGGCTCTCCTATGCCCTTTTCTTTACCTTTTTCGTGGCGGAGATTGAACATGGTTCCCGCATCTCATCCTCTACTGCTTCGATTGACTTCGGTATTATTGGCTTCGTCTCTATATTTGGTGGAATAGTTTCGGGTCGACTTTCTGACCTTTTCGGACGGACCCTAATTATGGCCGGCGGTTTCCTGTTCATGGTGTTGAGCTCTCTGCTGGTTCTGATAGGTGGGTCCGTTGAAGCTATGGTCGCGGCAATACTTTTTGGAGTGCCAATGTCTGGCGTGGCAAACTCGGTCGCTTCCTTCATTGGCGACGACGTTCCCGCAAGGTCGTTTTCGGCGGTTTTCGGCCTAGTGACTCTCAGCTTTGGGGTAGCACAAGCCCTGGCAACCCAACTTGGAGGATCACTGGCCTCCGTTATGGGTAGCTTCACCGGTGATTTTGTTATATCAGGTTTCGCCGCGTTGGCGGGTGTTGGACTGTCCCTTTCGGCTGGATATTACCGTAAATTGTCTAGATTGAGCATCTCGAGGACTTCTTCAAATAACGCATGGTAATCCCTCGAGGCTCTCGAATGAGGAGCGCTCAGCGCAATCGGTGCCCTTTTTTCTTGCATGCGATCGAAGAGGGTTGACTTTACTATTCGGGTCGAAAATACGTGATTGCCTTCGGACTCTACCAAGTCGACCGCAGCCAGGTCGGTCTTTCTCTGCTCTTGAAACATTGTAAAAAGCACAGAGGTCTTCTGTTTAGCGACGGTCGGAATTCGATCTTTCGCCTCCACCAGGGCGTGTATGGAAAGCATCGAAGGGGTCATAACGAAGATCACTCGATCTGACTCCTTCAGGACGGATTGAGCTAAATGACCAGCGGAAGGAGGCAGGTCAACGATAACCAGATCGTAATCTCCGTCGGCTAATCCCAGTATTCTTGAGGCACCTTGAGCTGGGCGTTTCATATTTGAAAGCTGCAAGTCAAGATCGATGGTTTCAACTCCGTATGGAAGGAGGTCGAGGTTGTCGTAGTCCGAGCCTACGATCTGGGACCGGGCTATTTTCTCGCCCTTTGATACGCCCTTGGCCGTTTTTGTCAGACCATTACCCTTTGCGCGCTTGGTCCTCAAAAGCCAGGTAGCTGACCCTTGGGTGTCCAAGTCAAAGAGTAAAGTTCTAAATCCAAGCGTCGCCGCGATATGGGCCAAGCAAACGGAAGTGGTTGTCTTGCCGACTCCCCCTTTTAGTGAGTAACAGGCCAGTACCTTCACTCTCTTCTCCTAAGTATCTTTTGGTGGGGACAATCTATTGTTGGGAACGATCTATTAGTGGGAACTCTTTCTGACTGTGTCCAATAATTCCTTGTAGTGGCGTTCAGCCTCCTTGGACTTGAAACTCGCCAATGCCTTTCCGACTCCGGGCGGGATCTCAAAGAGCTCCGGATCTATGTCCTCGACATTCAGCCTGCGAAGAAGGGCTAGTAATGTCGCCCTGTCCTGCAGCTTTCCTAAATAGTCCTGCAGGACCTTTAAGTCCCTTACCGCGATTTCTGCTTTAGTTTGGTCAAGCAGACTCGAATAACCTTCGAGGAGGTACCGCAGGGCTTTAGCTTTTTTTCGAAGATCATGTAAGGCCTCGTGGTCGGACTCTATTTTTTTCTTGTTGGAAACTCGGAGCATGGCAGAGCGAGCTTCGAGCAGCTGAGACCTCGCGACTTCGGAAATCGGAGTCGCCATATTATTTCGGGAGAGATACGCTCCAATCGCAAATTGGTGCCATCGTCGGAGAACATCGGCTATGTATCCCTGGGAGTAAAGCCGAAAAAGCTCATCCCTGGCTTCCGAGCGGAGGAGTTTAAGTGCTGCGATGGTGGACTCATTGTTGAGTTCCGTAATGGTTGCGACACTATCCAATGCGACGTCGAGGTCCCTTACTTGACCCGCCAAACCGGCCAGTTCTCCGAGGCTATTTCGTAATTCCTTTGCTAACTGATTGTCTAGTATTGGCGAGGATGCGGCGATTATAGATCTTGCGCGCCTTATAGATACTCGAAAGTCGTGGGTGAACTCTGGATCTAGATCATTAATCATTCCTTCTAGGTTCTTCGAAGCAGCCGAGTGGAGGTAGATCAGCAATGACCCGATAGCTGCCGCGGCTGGAGTACCGCGAGAAAGTTTAACGCTAAACGACGAAGTGTAATCAAATGGTCTTCTTCCGGTCAGCAAAAGTGCAAAACGCCACATATCCAGGTCAGCGGGCATCGATATCCACGGCTCGAATATATGGCGCAAGCTGTCGGAAATTGCGTCGAACTCTAGCTGGTATCCCGTGCGAGCTCGGGGAATTATCCATCGCAAGCTTGCTTCCAAGTGCGACCTTATCTCAAATAGGCCTAAGCGCTTTTCGAAGTCATCGACTACCCAAATCCTCCCAACATTGGTACGGAAGTCAGCAAACTTGATGAGGGCCCGGTCTCCCGTGATGTCCTTGATTCGCTGGGCTAATCCCGGCGGCTCAATGTTTTCATGGTGCTCGTGCCCCGACGAAATGGGATCCTTTAGGTTGCCGACCTGTCCATATCCGTCACTTGGGGCAAGGATAACCTCGGCTCGGGGTGACCTTAGAATTTCGATTCTGAGGCTCCTCGCGTGAAATCTCCAATCGGCGGTATCCCAAAGCTCCAGGTTTGTATCGCCTAGGTTCTCAAAAAAGGTGATCCGTCTCGATGCCAATTCGATTGCAGCTGCAATCTCGCTTATGCCCACGGCAGAACTCAGGGCAAATTGGTCGGCGTAATTGTTCATTGACTGAAAAACTACCACGTAGTTGGCCCTTAATTTACCGATTCTAGCCAATGGCACCTATTAGTTTTGCCTCCAGGCCCAAACCCGATCCTACCTCGGCAAGGCTCGCAGTTCGCTTGGTTGTCCCACCTTCAACCTAAAATCACCCGATGGAGCTAATTCGGAGGTCTCAGGCATGCAAGGACCATGTTGCCGTTGTTTGCAAGTTCTGGCCGAATGCGATCGATTCAATCGCTGAAAGCGAGGTAGGTCTCTACAAAAGTTCTAATCGGGCCACGAGTGCAAGAGATAATAATGATTGCGACACGGCGGGAGTGGGAAGGGGAGAGATCCTTAAATTCGCGAATATCGACCAATTAGGGCCTTGGAACCGGGACTATTGTGCTAGCCCAAAGGACAAATTCTGCCAGGGTAATTTGTACAGTCGTCAACCTTCCCGCTTCATTGGCAAGGGTCATTTGATCAAAGGGGAGTTTGGCATCGATGACTCGACAAACTCTGAGTACGGGTTATGACGTGCT
>JABEUO010000171.1 GCA_013044415.1 Acidimicrobiaceae bacterium | reverse complement strand
CTGAGCGTCAAAGAGTTCCTTTTGGGAGTAGGGCAACAACTCTCGAGTCGACACTGGATTGAATTGTGCGATCTCCGCCGAATCAAACCGACCAGCGTTTTTTGCCGATTCTTTACTTGTAGGTCTGTCGGTGGAAGTAGATTTCAAAGTATCGGGCTGACAAGGCATCTGCTCGTAGGCCGTTTTGTCTCTATGCAAGCTGCTCCAACTCCTTTAAGGTCCGCTTGATCTTTTAAACAGGCTGGTTTGTAGGGCTTAGCCTCCGACTCCCGGCATCAGCCATAAGGTGTCGGAGGATTGGCAAGCTAGCTACTGGCGAATGGGTCTTTGCTGCAGTTAGCGAGAAGTTCTCCCAGGTCATAACCGTGTTCGGCTAGCCTGGTCCGTAAGCGGTGGGGGACCGGACCACTTGAATATGCGAGGTCGTCTGGCGGATTAAGCTTTATCATCGACGTGGTAGTAAAGCCCGACGATTCCTTGGTCTGGGGGTCCTCGACGGCAATGATCTCGGTAATTTTCGGAACAGAATTTATGCGCTGAACGTAGGCTACAATGTCGACCGCATCCGATACGAGAGCGCAGAGTGCTTGTGGAGCGAGATTGATGCCATTTAGTTGGGCCATAACGCCAAGTCTTGAAAGAGCCTGCCTGGCCGAGGAGGCATGAATCGTAGTCATGCCCTGGACTCCAGATGATGTCGTCAAGAGGAAGGGAAGGGACTCACGGTCCCTGACCTCGCCCACTATTGCTATGTCCGGGGCCATTCGCAAAAAGCCAGCCACTAGTCGCCTTAGATCAATTTCGGGACGGTCCTGCCGCTCCGGCCTCGATTGCAGGTGAGCAACGTTTGACAGACTTATGTTCGTCTCTGGAACTTCCTCAGCAATTACGACACGGGTCGAAGGGTCTAGTTCGCTAGCCAGACAGCCTAGGAGGGTAGTTTTCCCCGCACCGGGAGGTCCTGCAAGAATGATGGTGGCATTCGATCTAATCGCAGCGACAAGAAGTGCGGCACTCGGTGAACTTAGCATCGCTTTGTGGACTAACTGAGAGAGTGAACGATTTGTGAGACCGGTGAACTTGCGAATATTGACGCATAGGTGGGCGGATTTAGTGAGTTCAGGATGGACAATGTGGACCCTGGATCCATCGGTTAGTTGTGCGTCCTGAAGTCCGGCAACCGGATCGAGCTTTCTGTGGGATCCAATGCTCCGCTCGAGCAGCCTGGAGACGGTGCGATTAAGGTGGTCGTCGTCGTAAAAGGATTCTGACAGTTTCTCTGTCGCTCCGAAGTGGCGCCGGACGAAGATTGCATCGGGCGCATTAATTATGATTTCCCAGACTTGAGGGTCACGCATCGCAGCATCGATCGGTCCGAGGCCGCAGATCGATCGGAATATCTTCTCCGCCGAGTTTGCTTCCACGGAACCTACAGATTTGCTGCGATTGGACACTACCTCCTGTCGAATTACTTCGAAGATTTCGTCTGCGGAGTCTGCATTGCCTGGATCCAAATTCCTGGACCTACATTTATCGGATACTCGATCTTCAAGTGAACGCAGGTCAATCGTCCGGCTTAAAGAGACGTCCAGTAGTTGTTGGTTACCTCGGTGCGATGGGTATGTGAGTTCTTCCGCCAATTCCATCCGCCCCTACCCTCCCTATGGCGACCGTGCTAGCTAATTCTTACTACAAATGTTTCATTTGTCAACTGGAGCGTAAGGTAATTAAAAAGTTAGGCTTCTTGGAGGCGGATTTGATTGCATTAAGCAACAAAAAATAATTTGAGCTGTAGGATTTTTATCTGGCGTGGAACCCATCCGTCATCGGTTTGTCTAGGTTCCGCAGAAGTCGACCTAGCTTTTAGGGGCCCTACTTGACTATTTCATCGAAGCTGACCGAGTTGCGTGATAACCCGGTTACATACCGCTACATCGTACTTTCGAATACAACCCTCGGCAGTTTCATGGCATTTTTGAACACGTCTATCCTTATTATTTCGCTTCCTGCGGTCTTTAAGGGTATTGACCTGCAACCATTGGCTCCGGGAAATGTCGGCTATCTACTTTGGACACTGCTCGGCTTTCAGGTAGCCGCAGCCATCCTGGTGGTCGCGTTTGGTCGGTTAGGCGACATCCTTGGACGAGTAAGGCTCTACAACTTAGGCTTTTTGGTCTTCACCGTTGCGTCAGCCGCCTTGGCCCTTCTCCCGGGCAAGGGCGGTTCGGGAGCCATGGAGCTCATTATTCTCAGGGTCGTACAGGGAATTGGCGGAGCGTTAATTTTCGCAAATTCTACTGCGATCATTACCGATGCATTCCCATCAACAAGGAGAGGGGCGGCCCTGGGAATAAACCAGGTCGCCGGTTTGGCGGGAAGTTTTATCGGTCTAATCGCAGGTGGATTGTTGGCCGACCTGGACTGGAGACTGGTGTTTTGGGTCTCGGTCCCCTTCGGAATCATCGGGACCGTCTGGGCGTATTTCATGTTGAGGGACCAGTCGACGAGATTGAAGTCGAAGGTCGATCTCGTGGGGGGCGGGCTTTTTGGATTGTCTCTAGTTCTGATTCTGATAGCTATCACCTATGGAGTGCAACCCCATGGAAGCGCATCGATGTCCTGGCGAGCTCCGTATGTCGATGCCGAACTAATCGCCGGGATAATCCTACTTGTTGTTTTTCTAATCTACGAGACCAAGTCCGACCATCCGATGCTCAATCCGCGGCTCTTTCTGAATAGGGCATTTTCGGCGGGTGCCTTCTCTAACCTACTTTCGGCTATGGGCAGAGGCGGGCTCCAGTTCATGCTTATACTCTGGCTCCAGGGAATCTGGCTTCCCCTCCGAGGATATAACTTCTCGCAAACTCCGCTTTGGGCTGGTATATATCTGCTCCCACTGACCTTCGGTTTTCTGCTAGCGGGGCCGATTTCCGGTCACCTCTCCGACCGTTACGGTGCTAGGTATTTCTCTACACTCGGGATGCTCGTTGCTGCGGCATCGTTTATCAGTCTCGTACTGCTTCCGGTCAACTTCGCCTATCCATACTTCGCCGTCATAATCTTTCTGAATGGAGTAGGTTTCGGACTGTTTGCGGCACCAAATACGTCGGCGGTGATGAGTTCCGTGAAACCGACGGACCGAGGTGCCGCTTCAGGTGTTATGGCGACGTTCATAAATACCGGCCAGGTGCTTTCGGTGGGGATATTCTTCTCACTATTGATTGCTGGTCTGTCCACTTCTCTACCTCATCACTTGTTGAATGGATTGATGGCCAATGGAGTTCCTAGACCGGCGGCGGTTCGTATTTCTGAAGTACCAGCCGTAGCGTCTATTTTCGCCGCATTCTTGGGATATAACCCGCTCCAACTGCTCTTAGGATCGGCAGCCAAGTCGATACCGCACGCGCAGTTAGTCCACCTCTACGGACATTCATTCTTTCCTTCACTAATTTCAGGTCCTTTCAAGCATGGTCTAGTCATCGCCTTTGCCCTCGCAGTGGCGCTCTGCTTAATTGCGGCGGTGACGTCTTGGTTGCGTGGTGGCGATCGCATGATACATGTCGAGGACGAAGCCGGTGTGGTCACCGGAGAAATGGTGGGAAGTTCTCCCGATCCTCAGAGCGTATAGCGTCCGCCTTTACCGAAACTCTGATGCAGAAGTGAGGGGATGAGCTGTGCGTCGTTGACGATTGTTGGTGCTAGTTCAAAGTCGAGCTCGTGTCTCATGGTGTCGGACTGAGGCGGCTAAACCGGGTGAAGTGCTCTTTTGCGCTGGAGAGTGAGAGCTAGATAGCAGCAACAACATAGGACCGCCCTGTAGTGGCGCAATGCATTGGCTACAATGAGAAGAGTGACAGTTCCCGAGTCTCTTTCAGATCCCCGTACTTCCAAAGGACCGGAGTTGGGTGAGCTTGCCATCGTGCAAGATGTAGAGGCGGGTTTGATTAGATTGCTAGCGCCCAATGCATCTGCGATGACCTTGGACGGTACGAATAGCTACCTGATATATGGGACAGATGGATCAGCGATCCTGTTGGACCCTGGCCCTGATTCTCCGACACACCTGGCCAGGATATCTGAAGTGGCGAGAGAGCGTGGCCTTGCGATTAGGGCGATATGTTTGACTCATCATCATCAGGATCATTCTGAGGCGGCCTTTACTCTCGCATCTACGTTGGGGGTGGAGGTATTTGCTCACCCAGAGAGTTTTGATAAGCTCTCCTTTAGGCGCCTAAAGCTGTCGGGGCGAATATCTATCTCAGGTATCAGTCTTGAGGTAATACCTACTCCAGGTCATTGCGGGGATCACCTCAGTTTTCTTCTTGCCTCAGGAGTACTTCTGACTGGGGATCACGTCCTCGGTCGAGGGACATCGGTAGTTGCATATCCCGACGGAAATCTAGGCCAATACCTAGATTCATTGAATCGTGTTTCTGAAGTCGACTTCACTCGACTGGCTCCCGGGCATGGACCGGTGATGGACAAGGGTCTTGGTGAAGAGGTTATTAGCTACTATGTGGCTCACCGAAAGGCCAGGTTGGACCAACTCGTCGAGGCTATTCTACTTAATCCCCAAGTGACCGGGGAAGAACTTGTGGAAATCGTCTATGGGCATCAATTGAGTGAAAAAATCAGATGGGCAGCGCTAGCTTCGACTATGGCCGCCTTGCGGTACTTGCAGGATTCTGGCGTGGTCAACCAAGGGGAAGATGGAGGATTTGAGCTTATCCGCTAGCAAGCGCACTGCGAGATTTAGTCCGCTTTGTGCCGTTAGAAGGTCTAACGTGACGCAGTTTGAAAGGTGTCGGCTCCTCGGCTGAAACGCCGAGTATTCATAATTAAACCCACCGTAGGGGATTTACCCGAAGGGCTGATAGGTCCATCTGAAAGCATCGAGAGATATACCCGGCGAATCACACCAATTTGTCCCCAATTGGTCTTTTCCTGTAGGTTGCCCGTTGATTAGCGCGAAATCGGCGGGGCGAGAGGGTAACTTATGTCGAGCCTCGTCGCCTTCGCGAAATTAGCCTTGTTTTTTACCAGAATGGGGTGTGGGGCGGAATACCCCTGGCTTTAGCCATGGGGATGTAGAGCCCCACCAGGGCGAAGCCCTGAGACCTGCGCTCAAACG
>JABEUO010000170.1 GCA_013044415.1 Acidimicrobiaceae bacterium | reverse complement strand
GGAAACTGGCCCTTTAAATCGAATAAGGGCAAACCGGACCCCCCTGCCGGTTCACCCCTGTCGCTAAAGCGACTCGTCCTCAGCTGAGCGCCCCCCCAATGGCTCAGCTGAGGCTGCGACTTTCGTCGCGACAACAACACTGTAGCAGGACGTGACACTAGTCACAACTCCGGGTCATCAATGAGTATTAGAACTCATCGAGAAATTAACGCAGACTATGCATTGGGAATCAGCGACCCGAGCCGAATATGTCCTGCAAGGAGGGGCCGGTCTCCTCAGGCTTGGCCTCCCGATACTCCTGGTAACCGGTCTTTTCGAGCTCCAAGGCGAGTCCGATATCACCGGTAGCTTTAATCGTGCCTTCAGAGAGGACCAAAACCTTCTCTGGGCGTAACTCCTTGAGTAACCGCGCGTAGTGAGTAATAACTAAAACACCGGCGCCTGTGGAGTCGGCAATCTCTCGAACCCTCCTTGACACCGCCCGCAGTGCGTCGATGTCAAGACCGGAGTCGATCTCGTCGAGTATCGCGTACTTCGGCTTGACAATTGCCATCTGAACGACCTCCGATCGCTTCTTCTCTCCACCAGAAAGGTCGACATTGACAAACCTCCCCCATAGCCTCTCTGGGAAACCGACCAGGCCGGCCTGCTCATCGATCTCACTTCCGAGCTTGTCCGCCGATTCACCCCTAGACTCGAGGGCGGCTTCGAGCATCTCCTCCATGGTCACTCCGGGCAGTTCGGAGGGGTATTGCGAGATAAGAAAGAGGCCCTCCCTCGCCCTTTCATGAGTAGCGAGGCCCAGAAGTTCCTTCCCTTCGAGGCTCACTGATCCCGAGTCAACCCGGTAGCTGCCCCTTCCCATAATGACGTTTGATAAGGTACTCTTCCCCGAGCCATTCGGTCCCATTACCGCCGTCACCTCTCCTTTGGGCACTTCCAAGGAGATGCCCTTGAGGATCTGGCGCCCCTCGATCCCGGCGACAAGGTCTTTAATTACGAGTCCGCTGCTCACTTCTTCCTCTCTTCGGGGATTAATAAATAAACCGTACCGTCATCTACTTCAACCCCATAGACCGGAACCGGCTTGACAGCCGGAAGACTCTGTGGCTTCCCATCGATGAGCGAAAATGTACTTCCGTGCTTCCAACATTCGATCTCCCTCTCGGCCTCGTAGACTTCGCCTTCAGAGAGCGAAAAATTGGCGTGCGAACACTTATCGCCCAACGCGTAATAGTCATTCTCGATCCGAACTACCACCACTCGATGCGTGTCGTAATCCACCCTCTTGACGGGCTTATCGATGAAGTCGGCTTCTGGGCCAATTGCAACTCGCTCGGCCACCATTACCACTTCTCCTCGAGTGAGTCAAAGATGACCCCTTGGAGGACTTCGAGAGGTTCAGTTCCCAAAAGCTCTTTGAAAAATCCCCGCACCAGGATTCTTTCGGCGGTTGTTGGTTCGATGCCCCTGCATGCAAGGTAGTAAAGCTCGTCATCTTCAACCGGCCCGACCGCTGAGGCGTGAGAGCAGCGCACGTCATTTTCCTGTATATCTAGGTTAGGGACCGAGTCGGCGTGTGCAGATTCGCTGAGCACCAAGTTCCTATTGGTCTGGAAAGCGTCTGACCCTATAGCTCCCTTGGCGATGTGAATTAGACCGCTATAGATAGAGTGCGAACTGCCGGCCAG
The DNA here is from genome assembly GCA_013044415.1 of Acidimicrobiaceae bacterium. Lineage (GTDB taxonomy): Bacteria > Actinomycetota > Acidimicrobiia > Acidimicrobiales > Acidimicrobiaceae > JABEUN01. Next base: position 5,597 of record JABEUO010000170.1, on the reverse strand, counting down.
GGCACCTTTGTAGAGAAGTTCGGACCTCGTCCTTTTAGCGAGGTGATTCTGGAAGGTTCTAAACTCCAGCGTCTGGTCGCCTCCGCCGATGTAACCCGATAGGAGTTTCGCCGAGGCATTCTCCCCGACGAGGTCGCAATCGGTCCTCAGCCTGCCGTACTTGGCGCCAATGGCGAGATGGAAACAGTCGACGGTCGAACCCTTCCCAGCGCTAATGTTCAAGTAAGCAAACTCCTTGGCGGCTAAATCCCGGTCTTGCAATGAGGTGTAGGTCACCTTGGAACCCTCACCTATTACCAGCGCAGTCCTGGGTATCTCCAAGGAGTTCAAAGATCCACCGGAACGAATTTCAAAGATTTCGTGCTCGGCGTTATCACCTACCACAATCTCCAGAGTCCTTAGGCCTAAGGTAGAATCTTGCGAACCGAGGTCGCAGATGATACTCCTGGTTGTACGGGAAGGTAATCTCAGCCGCAGCGGGATCTGCGTAAAGCCGAAGTCGACGAGCTCGAATCCCTCTACTTCGCCACTCCTCTTTGACCTTGCGGTTGTCTCCAAAATTGAATCCGAAGAGAGCCTGATCCCACGAGGCGAACCGTTGGTCAACACTATGACGTTATCGAATTCGCCAAAGGGAGCAATCATCGCAGATACGCCGTCCACTCCGGCCTGTACCGCTGCATCGATGGTTGGTTTGGCTTCAAGTCGCTCTATCTTGAGGCCCTCCAAGGTGACTTCGTCGATATTTCCGTATCGCCAGTCCTCTTCTCTCTCGGAAGGGAAGCTCATCTCCTGGAGCTGAGATAGCGCTGACTCCACCTCGGCCTCACCATCTGCCCAGCTGGGAATGGACCAATCTACCTCGTTGCCTAAGATCTGCATTTAGTCCCTCTACAAAGTGTCACAAGAAGTGATCTAGAAATACAACTACCTACATATTACTAATTAACCTCACTTTCGAATCCGCCTAGTAATTTGGACTTTTTACAGCTAGCTCAAATCATCACCCTGGCGATACAAAAATGGCCAAATTTGAGGCTATCTTTAGCAAGGTATTCCCAAATTGGGGGGGCACTTAAGGGGCCTGGAGGCACGATGGCCGTTGTGAGCACCGAGGTATCAGATTCGATAGGTACGATTTGGCTCGACCGCGCAGAAAAACTAAATGCAATGGGAAACCAATTCTGGATCGATCTACCAAAAGCGGTATCGGACCTCGAGTCGAATCCGAATGTTCGGGTGATAGTCGTACTAGCCAAGGGAAGGCACTTCAGTGTCGGGCTTGACCTCACCGAAAGCCCTCTCCCCCTCCATAAAGACCAAGCAAAAAGTCAGGCGACAACGGCAACCAGGCTCTACCGGCGGATAAAAGAACTACAAAACGCTATATCCAGCCTTGACAGTTGCTCAAAACCCACCATCGCCGGGATACACGGTTACTGCATTGGAGGAGGAGTTGACCTCGTCTCTTCCTGCAATATGCGTATCGCCACCTCGGATTCGACCTTTTCGATCAGGGAGGCCAAGATCGCTATTGTCGCCGACATCGGTTCGCTACAGAGGCTCCCCCAGATCCTTCCAAAGGGTGTTTTGTATGAATTAGCCCTTACCGCCAGGGACTTTAGCGCACAGGAGGCTCTGAATTGGGGACTAGTCAATTCGGTGGTTGAAAATGTAGATCGACTACATGAGGAGTGCTTCAAGCTTGCTGGAGAAATTGCGAGTAATTCACCCCTCGCCACGATGGGGACTAAGGAGATCCTTGACGGAATCTACAACCGCCACCTCGACCACGACTTGGACCGAGTTGCCCTGTGGAATTCTGCTTTCATCGAGTCCCACGACCTAAATGAAGCGGTAAAAGCCTTTATTGAGAAAAGGGCAGCAAACTTCAAGGGCGAATGAATAACTTCCGATGAGGCAAAGTCAACTCGTCCATGAATAGTATCTGCTCTAAACGCCGCCACCCTGGCCGAATGCGCCAAAGATCCTCAGAGTTACTTGCGCCAACCGAAGAGACCTCGCCGCTTTTTCTGACGCACCTCTTGTGCCGCTTCGGGGAAGGAGGAGGATACAATCTGCTCGGCCTCTTGGAGCATCGATTGGGTTTCGGGAAGTGCCGCCGTCTTAGGAGCTTCCTCCGATGGTGGCGAAATTAGTGTCCCATGGATCCAAGCCACATCCGCCATTCGGGGCTGAAATCCCGAGCAGTCGCTAGGGCAGCTCCAGGGGGCTTCTGGGGCAAGATCGAGCGTACAGTATCTAGCTGTCTCCCCAGAAGCGTACGTCCGACTCTGGAAGTTCTTGCACTCTTCCCTCATTGCCATTTAGATCCTCCAAATAGATCGCTTCCAGATTACCCAGTTATTCGAACCACAGAAAAAATTCTTCTATGTCAATACACAGCAAGCCATCCGGCGCGACCTAGATGCAAGCTAGATGCAAGCTAGCCACGACCAGAAAGACGAACAGAAATCCAAACAACCACTAGAGACCCGAGGAAGTCCATTTCTTTCGCCCTCAAGTCGGTGGGCCACCGAAACAACCGAAACAACCAGGGCCGGTCAGCCGCAAGGCATACCGTCACAACCTTTCGTTGGAGGCCGCTTCTCGAAAATCCAGAGACTTGGCCCGGGAAAGTTGGCCCGGGGAAAGTTGAATTGTGGCTTTCGACGACGGAGCTATAGTTATCTATGCCTCGCTACTCTATCGGCGAATGAGGGTTCCACCCAAAAATCCACCCTATGATCAGTCCCAAATCCGCAATCGGTGCCAACCAAACCTCCAGTAATGACTAACCGACCGCCCAGCTATCTCAAAGCTTGACCGAAGAGAATGTCTATAAAGAAAAGCAGATTGCAAAAGATAGATCGAGGCCAAAGGCCGATTCGAAACTACATTGGAGGTCAAAGTGGAGTACCACCCCGAAGGTGATCCAGTCGAAAGAGGCTTGACACCCGATCCACAGATCACAGATTCTTCTCAGACCGAACCAGTTCCCCCGGCAGAAAACTCATCAGCAAACGAGGGAGTGAGTATGGCTAACGATCAGGAGGCAACTTCGCCCTATGCAAGTAGCGATTTAGCGGCGAGCGGTCAACCGGTAGACCCGACCGCTTCGCCAGCTGCTTCAGAGCAAACAGCTGGATCTATCCCAGACTCGTCAGCCAACCCTCAGCAATTCAACTGGGCTGATCAGGCGGCTACTGGCTTTGCAGAGGACGAGGTAATCGACCCTGCGCTGGTCGGCGGATCCCAACGCAAGTGGAGGGGCCGGAAAGCACGAAATCCTCAAGCGTCAGCCCAACATAAGTCGAGGCAGCTAAGTCCGGGCAAGACTTTGGCATTCACCATTGTCACCTCGACGTTGATCGCCTCCGCCATCGGTGGATTAGTGGGTTACCACTTTGCCACCTCGGACCAGACAGTGATCCAGGCCCCGGTAGTTTCCAATTCCGCAGCGACCACCTCGGTGTCAGGAAACACCGCACCACTAAGTATCCAGAGCATCCTTGCAAAAGTGGACCCGGCGGTGGTCGACATTACGACAACCGGCTATACCGCAGCGGGTGGCTTTTTCGGAGGAACGACGGCATTCACAGCCGCCGGAACGGGGATGATCATCTCGTCGAATGGCTACGTGCTGACCAACAATCACGTCATCGCTAACGCAACGAATATAAAAGTAACCCTCTACGGCCAGACCAAGTCCTATCCGGCAAAGGTTATCGGAACCGATCCTGGACACGACGTAGCGGTCATCCAAATCCAGGGACTGAAGAATCTTCCTACGGTAACCTTCGGCTCCTCGGCCCAGGTGAAGGTAGGAGATCCGGTGGTGGCGATCGGTAACGCTGAAGCCCTGCAGGGTCTGCCGACGGTGACCCAGGGTATCGTCTCCGGACTGAACAGGTCGATCTCGACCCAAAACGCCAATCTCACGGCGATGATCCAGACCGATGCACCGATCAATCCGGGTAACTCCGGTGGACCTCTTCTGAACGCCGCTGGAGACGTCATCGGGATGAATACGGCAATTCTTGCCGGTAATGGCACCCAGGTGGCTCAGAATATCGGCTTCGCAGAATCGATCGACTCGGTGCTGCCTATAGTGAAGCAGATCGAAGCACACCCCAATACCACCGGTACCATCGGGGTGACCTCGAATAAGGCATACGTGGGAGTGAGTGTTCAGACCCTCAATTCCGCCCTCGCCTTACAGCTGGGCTACAGTTCCAGCCTTCAGGGTGCATTAGTCGACTACGTCGTGCCAAATTCCCCTGCGGACCTGTTGGGATTAGTCCCCGGAGACGTAATTACTTCACTCGATAACAAGTCAGTCACCTCAGCAAACTCTTTAGTGACTATTGTTCAATCATTGAAACCCGGCGATCAGGTAGCGATCAGCTGGATCGACGTGAACGGCTCCAACAATGGGACCATTCAACTCGCTTCGGCTCCAACCGCCTGACGATAGCTAAAACTGGAGGACCAAGGTGTCACAAGAAGGTGCTCATACGAGGATTCTCGTAGTCGACGATGAACCGCCTATAACTGAGCTCCTCCAGATGGCCTTGGGCTTCGAAGGATATGAAATTTCGGTCGCTAACTCGGGGCGCAAGGGCCTCGAGTTAGCGGCTTCATTTAAGCCCGACCTGATCGTTCTGGACATAATGATGCCCGATCTCGACGGTCTCGAGGTCCTAAAGAGGCTCCGCCAGGAAAGAAATCAGACCCCGGTCATCTTTCTGACCGCCAAAGACGCCGTCGATGACAAGGTAGTCGGACTAAGGTCCGGCGGGGACGACTACCTGACTAAGCCATTTTCGCTCGCCGAACTATCTGCAAGGGTCTCTTCGATCCTAAGACGTTCGGGCGCAAGCCAAGAGAAGCAGGCGAGAATAGTCTTCGGCGACCTAACCCTCGACGAGGACACTCATGAAGTTACGAGGGGCACCCGCCAGATCGAACTAACCGCTACCGAATTTAAACTGCTACGTTACCTGATGCTCAACTCCAAGAGGGTGGTATCAAAGGCCCAGATCCTCGACCACGTCTGGGAGTACGACTTTGGCGGTGACGCAAATATCGTCGAAACCTATATCTCCTATCTAAGGAAGAAGTTGGATGGTGATTCGGACCTTCCGATGATTCGAACGATTCGTGGAGTGGGTTATAGCCTGAGACTTCCAGAAGGAAGTTAGCGGATGACCCTTAGGGGCAAACTTCTTTCAACACTTTTGGCGCTTCTGGCCGTCGCGATCGTGATCGTTGATTTCTCCACTTCATCGTCGCTTAGGTCTTTTCTAATTCAAAGGCTCGACCAGCAGATCGTACAGGCGGTCCAGCCCGCTGAGAGATACCTCTTGGGAGCTGCCGAAGGGGCAAATATCTCCCGTCAACCGCCCTTTATTCCAATTGGTAGTTATGAAGAACTCATCACCTCGAACGGCCCGACCCTGGTAGCGGCGATCGTCTCTTCGCCCTCCCAGGCCGGCTCACCCCCGCTAGTCACCAAGACCGTTTCGGGAGTAACTAGCCTCACCATCCCCATCAACTCGATGACCACCGTCCCTTCGGTAGCCGGTGACGGCATC
>JABEUO010000034.1 GCA_013044415.1 Acidimicrobiaceae bacterium | reverse complement strand
GATGATTCGGCAGGGGTGGATGAGGTTGCCAGTTTTGCTTTCCTAGCTAAATACAATTTAAGAGGACAGGTTCTGGGTAATACTAATGGCTATGTCCTTACCGCACCTTGCAATAATGGGACGTGGTGTCTATGCCCCTTGCTATAGCCATGGGGTGTCGATACCTAACGGGGACCACGCACAACTTTGTGCTCTTAGCGTCCAAGTGCGTCGTCCACTGATAGCACATGTTGGATAGAAAATCGTCATCTGTTAATTGCTCCCCATTCTGATCAATGCCCGCTTTATCGCCTTTTGTTCAATGTGAGTGAGTGTTTTGTAGTCATGTTGAAACTGGTCAGTGAACTGAATGGCGTACACGACTGCAAACGGCTGCTAACGGTCAATATCGTCTACAGACTTGAGGCGATGTATCCGTCCAGAACGAATGTCTTCGTCGGACCGACGCTCGCGTTCCTGCCATTCGTCACTCCAAAAATAGGCTTGATCTGGATCAACAATCATGACCTTTTTGGGGCGAAGGAGGATGCCCTCCTGGTCTCTGCTTACCAGAATGGGGTGTGGGGCGGAATCCCCATGGCTTTAGCCATGGGGATGTAGAGCCCCACCAGGGCGAAGCCCTGAGACCTGCGCTTAAACGTTGCGCTGATTGGCCACGTACTGCTTGATGATTTTTAGCGTGCCGCCTGTAGCGACGAAGTATGAGGTTGCCCACAGCGCTTGCGGGTCTTTGAAAAAGTCGTGGAAACTCATAACAATGCCACCGAGACGACCGACCCTCGATCTGTTTGGCGAGTCGATGAGTACCAGCTGTGAACAGCGCTGTCGAGAAGTTGGGCGTGATCAAACATGGTCTCCAGTCCAGTCGGCTCGGCCCATCGGTAGAGGTAGTGATACGTCCCGGTTGGTTGTGGCCCTTTGTCGCCGACCAATACGAGTTGGCCGACTTGCGTGCGGCTTCGGGCAAAATACAGGCAAGATGCCGGTTAGATGTCGATTTAGGATTTAGCCCTGGGACAGTGTCCACTCAGGCAATTCCATTTTCTCTTGTTCTAGCTAGCTTCCGTGGCAGCCGTTGTAATCCTTCGGCTACAGCTCCGTAGGATACTTGGCCAAGCGGGATTTTATTAGCCAGTATTAAGTCGTCGTCGTCGTGTAGAGATCAACCACTGATAGAGTCGATCCAATCCGAGGCGGTAGTTACCCTGGCTTGGCGTGGATAAACCTTTTCTATGAGTACCCGGTGGACCTCGGGGTCCAGGTCGGCGCAACCATCTTCTAAAACGGTGAGGGCATAGTCTAAGTCTGCCGCCTGGCGAAGTGTGGATAGCACGACGCCGCTAGTTGCGATTCCGGTGAGGACGAGAGAATCTATACCCTGCGCCCTCAATACGACCTCTAGATCACTCCCGGTAAAGGCGCTTACCCTGCGCTTAATGACGACGATGTCGCCAGGTTACGGCGAAATTGCCGGATGAACCTGAGTGGCATCGTCCGTCTCAGCCATCGCCCCCGAAGCTGCGAGATTTGAGAAGGCTTGATTGCGCTGGCTTATCTCCGGTGTTCCGGCTCGAAATGCAACCCGAACATGGATCACCGGTATTCGCGCTTTGCGTGCCGTAGCGGCGGTGGTGGAGAGGACTGATAAGAGAGCCTCGGATCTTTCGCTAGGTAGACGACTTACGATTCCGATCTGCATGTCCATCAGCAAAAGCGCTTGATTTGTCAAGTTCAATACCCCCCCATCCGCTCTGTGTCATCTGCAAAGCAATGTCCAACTAATCGGGCTTTTCGGCCTCCATGTTGGCCGAGATACCAGCGACTTATCGAATGCTAGTGGAGCGCAAAACGCCAACCAACACGAGCCGTTTGATCAGGCTTGGGTTTAAGCGGACTAAATATTACTCTCCTCATCACTGGTACTAACACTACGGTTGGTCGTCCATAATTCCCGCGGCTGGCCTTTGATGCTCGTTTTATCGTTTGAGTGGCTTATCTAAACCACAATTAGTATGGTCAATCAGTACGCGCGATTATTATCCGCTTCAGGTCGGCATCGCTCGGCGTGGCGATGGGTTTGCCTTGGTGATCTAGGAATACTCGGCAGGCCAACCCTTCGGTATAAGAGGATAATTCGCCGCTCCAAAATGGGTCACGTCCATTGACAAGAAGCGTGGGAGAGCCGTGGAAATTTGCTATTCGGGCCAAGTTGTTATCATCGACTAAGACTGCTTCAAAGGAGACGTCCTCCCGATCCGTTATGATCCGCCTAACCTTGGCGATCAAACTCGCAGAGTTTGGACACCCATCAATATAAAGAACTTTGAGTTCCATAATGTAACCTCCAAGTTGAGGGTACACCTTCCACTAAGCTGGAATGTCAAGTGAGGTTTTGATGAAAATTGGCGAATTGGCGGAAATTTCTGGGTTCTCAACTAAGACTCTCCGTTTTTATGAGTCGATTGGGTTGATGCCCGCAGCGAATAGGGAAGCAAACGGCTACCGGAGCTACCAAGATGATTCGCTGAGGAGACTCGCATTTATTTCAAATGCCCAGTCTGCGGGGTTGAGTTTGAAGGAGATTGGGGAAATCCTCGCCATACGCTCATCAGGGGTGACGCCGTGCGAGCACGTCTATCAGCTACTGTTGGCGCACCGAGAATCGATTGAGGCCAAGATTGCAGAACTCGAAGATCTCCAGTCAGAGCTGGCCTCCTTAATAAGCTATGCGGAATCGTTTAGCCCCGAGAGCTGCGACGATGGGCAGGTATGTTCCATCTTGTCGCGAAAACCTAATTCGGTTAAATTTGCAAAATTTCAACACTGATTTTCATGAAAAGTTAGACCGCTGCTAGGTCGCACTCTGTAGTGAATCGGCCAGCCGCCAGGAGAGGCTCATGGCAAGGTTATTCAAATTGGGTTTCGACGACCCTGATGGATTGCTTCGGCATCTTCAATTACGATTCATTGGATCTCTCATGCCAAAGGCCAAGATGAAAGTTGGCGTGGTTGTGACTGTTTATAAAGGAGCCTTGTCCTCGGTTTATCTAGCGAAGCTTGGCCTCCCGGTTTGATTGGTGGGCCGAATGTGTGTGACTCTTCGGGGTTTACTGGCTTAATGGCCCAAGAGTACCTGAATGAGCTCTTTTCGGCTCTGAACCCCATAGTGCTTCAACAAAACCGAAATGTGGTGTTCTACTGTTCGGGGTGAAATGAATAGAGCGTTTGCGATTTCTCTATTGGAAAGTCCATTCAGGACGTAGTCCCTCACTCTCTCCTGCGCTGGAGTAAGGATAGTGCTGTCGGTTCTTTTTTTGGAGATCCTACCTTGAGCAAGTCGTAGCTCGGATGTGATCTGGCTCGAAAGAGTAAACGCACCTATCGAGTTGGTCTTCTCTAAAGCCGAAACAAGAATCGGCCTCGCTAGTTTGGCGCCAAACTGTTTTCGAACAAAGGACCCGTAGGAGAGCAAGGCGTTCGCTTCGTCTAGGGGCATGCTCAGGGCTCGATAGAGATTGATTGCGATATTGAAGTTATTTTCCGCGCCTGCTGGGTCCCCGGCTGCCTGTGATAAAAGCCCCCGTGCGTGGGCGACTATCGCCTTTGGTGTAGCGAGGTGACTAATCGATTCGGAGTCTGTGAGCATCGCGATGACCCGCCTTACTTGATCATGCAGGCCATTTCTGGCGTATGCGGTGATTGCACTGCTATGCCACGGAGCTGAGTTTGGATTGGAAACTCCACATTCAAGGGTCAGCTTTTCGATCGCCTTAGCACCCTTCAGGGCGCCAGCCAATTCACCTTTATAGAGTGCGACGTCGATCTCGACCTTCGTCTGCCAAAACCTCAACATCGGGTACCAAGTCTCGGGACGACTTTGGAGGGCCTCTTTGACCGTATTTAGATATTGATTGGCTAGATCTACTTTCCCCTGATGGAAGTAGATATTCGCCAGTCCAACCTCTACCCAAGTTCTTCTAGAACCGAGTAGCTTCCCGAGCGTAGCGAGTTCTTCTAGTAGGTTCATTGCATCAGCTAGGCGGCCGAGCCTTGTGAGGGTGTCCGCGTGCGCAACATCGAAGTAGCTCCTGGTCAATGGGCGCCATTGCAGATCGAATTCGACATTGGCGCTTTCGTAGTACTCTCCGGCAAGTGTGAAGTCTTCTTTGAACTTGGCAACCTGTATCCTCGCCAAAGCCGGAATCCAGGCTGGAAGGGATGGCGTTATGTAGCCTTGGCTATTTGAAACCTTCTCTGGGTAGGGCTCAAGGGTTGTCGTTCTCGAAGGTTGCGCTAACCGACTGGCTAAGTTCGTTTCCGCTAGGTCGGAAATCGACCTGATGATATCGCTGAGCCGCTTTGATCCCTTTTTTTCGGTCAGGGCGATTGCCCCTTGAATGTACTTTGTAACGTGGCGGGGTCCCAAGGTGTAAAAGGTGTTCAGCGCCAGCTCTGAAAGGTATATTGCGGATTCGTCAGGATCAAACCCTTTCATGATTTCAGCGGCCTCTAGGTATTCCAACTGCGAGTTTTCGATTTCACCGAGGGCGTAGTTTGCCTTTGACCTTAGGTGCTTTGCCCTAGCGAGTGCGGCACCTTGAAACTTTTGCAACTGGAGTAATTGGGTGAGCTGACCGACGACCAGCCGGGGATCACCAGCGTCGATGAGCGCACCACAGGTGTGCAGAATCAGCTCGGGTGGGGTTTGATTCCCCATTAGTTCCAGGGCTTGTGAATACCACTTAATGGCAGTATCAATATCCCCAAGCTTCGTTGCGAGATCACCCGCCTGCACTGTGACCTCAAGAGCGGCTGGGTCACCCTTCATACCTCCCCATCCGGCGTGAGACGCACACCATTCTGGGCCATAGCCGAGGGAAATCAGCTCTTTGAAGAGTGCTTGATGTATCTGGGTCCGCAATGGACCGGGGATAGATTGATAGATTATCTCCCTGAGCATCGAATGGGAGAATTTGACGTTTGTCGAGTTTTCTGAGGAAAATACTCCCGAATAGACGAGATGGTCGATGATCTCGATGGCACCCGAAGGGGTCGATCCAGCCACTTTGACAACGACTGAGAGGGGGAATTCGTCACCCATCGCCGATGCCACCCTTGCGAAGCGCACGGTTTGTGGATCGGTTCCAACAAGGCGATGGATATCAAGGCGATGGATATCAAGTTGATTGGAGAGGGAGCCGATCGCCGGATGATCTTTATTTGGATGAGCTAACTGGTTGTTTGAATGTTTATCCACCTGTGATCTGGTTATGTCGCGCGCAAAGTGGATTAGAAGTAGTGGGTTTCCTCCACAGCGCTCCTGAGCCAAGGAGACTTGATCCGGGTCCGGGTCTGCGTCACCGTAGCAGACGATGAGTTCTCGTGCCGAGCGGTCGGATAGGGGCTCTAGCTCGAGGTGACAGCTGACTCCGGAGTCGGATAGTTCCTGAAATAGGTTCGAAGCTCGCTTCGGCCAGGGCCGAGCAGATCCTAGGATGGCGATTGGAGCGCGTAGTTGACTCAGTATGAAGTGGTTCAGGAGTGCGAGTGACCCCGCATCCGCCCAATGCAGGTCGTCCAGAATGAGAAGGAGTGGTCTCTCTTTTTCGATAAGCGCCCAGTCTTGAAGCCAGAGTGATGCTGTCGCCAATCGATCGGCGAGGGAAGCCCCTCCGACACTAGCAAATGGATCCTTTACCCCGAGCGTGGTGATCGAGCGCCAAATACTTCCCAGTGCGATTCCGGACCCGATCTCGTCGCTCCGGCTCCACCCGACATCGAAGTCTGAGGCGGCATCCTTTGCGAAGTTCAGGAGTAGCGATTTACCGATCCCAGCGGGGCCGGTGAAAAACCCACTCGCCATTTTCTGATTTCTGGCGTCATTCAGCACCCGTTCGATCATCTGAAGGGCTAAGTCCCGTTCAAGAATTTCGGCGCAAGCCACCTTGTCGTCCATTTCCCGCTTAATTGCACAATTTCCCGCTTAATTGCACAACGTGGTTATCTAAGCACTGGTATCGAGATTGTATCACTCCTCCAGAGCAGAAAAATGAATATCGGTGACCAGAAGCAGCGGGTCAACCAATAGAAGTCACCAGGAATTGGCCCGTTTTATTGGGTCGGCTAACGTGGATTTTGAAGTTCGAAGCGATCGGGCCATAAGCGTGCCCTGGATCATCCTCCGACACAGAGCAGACCACGTACCATTTTAGTTTGCTAGTCTTGCGAGCCTTATGGCGGTTTTAAACTTGACCCTCTTCCCCCTGGAGAAAACCGTGGCTTGATATACGGTGGAGGCGAATCGGTAGGTGAGGTATAGGCAAAGGACATTTATCACAACACTAAGAAATACCTGCCCAAGCCCTAACTGACCCGAACTCCAATAGATCGGAACCAAAAATGGTGAGAAGATCGGGATATAGGCGAGTAACTTCAATAGCGAGTTTTGATTACCGGATAAAACCGCAAAGCTCGCAAGGTAGCTCAATAGCAATGGAATTTGGATGAATGCAGTTACTGACTGGGCGTCCTCCACCTTTGACACCAAGGATCCGGCGAGGGCTCCAAGTGTGCAGTAGAAGGAGTACCCGAGGAGTAACCACATCAGCTGGAGGGCGATGAATTCCAGGCCTGCGCCCCGTAAAATACTCGACCCGACGGCCAGGGTGGTGATTATCGCCGCCAACACCGCAGTTACGGCTTGAGTGAGTGCTGCGGTTCCAATGCCGACCATCTTGCCCAGAAGTAGTGACCTGGGGCTAATAGAACTCAGCAACACCTCGATAACCCTCGAGCTCTTCTCCTCGATCACCCCCATCAATACCCAAGCGCTGTAGGTACTCAATAGCATAAATGTCGCCACGAGGCCCACAATGGCTAGCGATAAGTCCTTTGGCCTAGCAAGACTGGGAAGAAGGTAGACCAATTTGATTGGTTTAGGCGAAAGGATCTGAGCAACTACAGAAGGTGGAAGTTTCTTGATTGAACCGGAGGAGAGTACCTTTTCAACCTGAATTCCCTGAGACAGGGCGCTAAGAGCCCTAGTCGTCGAGGAGTTGGAACCTGGAGCGAATGGCCGCTTGAGTATGAGCTCAGAGTCGGCATAACCTATCGCAGCCTTAGCGTTGCGAACGCTCTGTTTAACATCCGCAGTGGTCGGCTCCACGCTGATCTTTAAATTGACGCCGGTTAGTTTTTCTACCCGCTGCGTTACCGAGCGGAGTTCCTTTACGCCGCTCTGTGTAGTTGCGACGGTCAACTTTGCCCCCGAAGAAGCGACGATCTTCGGTACTGCAATCGCTCCTACGGAGACTAAGACCATTAGAACGATTATGACCTTGTAAGCCCTTGAAGCGAGCCTTTGGAGAACTTCCCTCCTCGCCACTAGTAGGGCAGCGGGGATAGGGCGGCCCCTAAAAAACAGGTCTAGAGGGTTCGATTTTTCGTGAACCTCAGCGACGGATGCGGCCGCCTTTTTTCGCAGCCGCGACCTTCGCCTTAGCAGGGCAAGTGCAATTGTCGCGACAATTACGACCGCTTCTTTGGTGTGAGCGGGCATCTATACCCCTTTGGCATTCATAAGTGAATTGGCGGTTTCGGAACTGGGAACTTTCGACACTGACCTGCTGGCTACCGCCTGTAGAAAAACTTCCGACAATTTCTTCTTACGGAATGTAAACTCGCGTAGGTCACCATGTGCCAGTGCCCCTCGCAGGAGATCCTGAGAGACTTGCGGCTCGACTAGTCGCACCCTTACTCGCCCATCTCTTTCACTGAAGCCCTCGACGCCGGGTATGTCGGAAATCCACCGTAGGTCGTGGGTAGAAGTCACCAACTCAATTTCTAGATCGTCACCCCTCGTCAACTGGTCGACGTCACCGTAGGCGACGAGCGATCCGTCCTTAATAATCGCTACTTTTTCGCAGATTGATTCCACAAGGTCTAGCTGATGCGACGAAAAGATGAGGGTTTTGCCGGCCTTTACGATCTCGTGCATCACCTCGGCCATAGATGCCGTAGCGATCGGATCCAGGCCTGAAAAGGGCTCGTCGAGGATGAGTACTTGAGGGTCGTGGATCAGTGAGGCCACGAGCTGAACCCTCTGCTGATTCCCTAGTGAAAGTGCTTCGATCTTGGAGCCGGTCTGTTCTATCAGACCAAACCGATCTAGCCAATGAAGAGTTTTTTGCTTCGCACTCTCCCGGCTTAGACCGTGGAGCCGTCCAAAGTAGACGAGCTGGTCCTCAACCGTCATTTTCTGATACAGCCCCCGCTCCTCGGGCATGTACCCAAAGTGCTTCGAGTCGTCTTTTGTTACCCGTTTACCGCCGTAGCGGACCTCTCCGGAGTCGGGGGTTAAAAGTCCGAAGACTACCCGCATTGTCGTGGTCTTGCCGGATCCATTTGGACCCAGAAAACCGAACACTTCACCTTGAGGGACCTCAAAGCTCAACTCATTCAGAACGCGCTTCTCCCCAAACGACCGCGACAAGGAATCCAAAACCAGTACCGAATCCATCCGAACCTTCTTGGTCAAAAATAGGGGACCGACTGCCTCATGCTATCTGGAGGAAAAACCTACCTGGGCACCTGGATCGCTTTTATGTAATTCGGTAATTACGAGTCGATACGACCTCAAATGGCATCCAAGGGACCTCCATCGGTCACCTCGGCCCTCAGTCGTTATCGCTCGCCAAGCTGAGGCTAACTTTG
>JABEUO010000033.1 GCA_013044415.1 Acidimicrobiaceae bacterium | reverse complement strand
ATGCAGCTTAGGTCGGAGGCTTCCGCCCGTTTCGAAAGGGGTGTCGACCCCGAGCTACCGCCGATAGCCCTCGCCAGGTTCTGCGAATTGCTAGAGGCAAAACCGTCGGCGATGCTCGAGGTAGTTCCGTACCTTTTCGAACCGGAACGGGTCAAGGTTCGTTTTGCAAAGCTGAATTCGTATTTGAATCACGAGTTTCTAATTGATGAGGTCAAGGGTCTGTTGGAGCCGATCGGATTCGGCGTTGTTCCACTTGAAGAAGACCTATTAGTAACGGTTCCAAGCTTTCGCCCAGATTGTGCCATCGAAGTAGACATCATAGAGGAGGTCGCAAGGCACTACGGGTACTCTAAAGTGGATAAACTCCGCCTCAATCCGCCTCAAGTCGGAGGGCTTACCAGGCAGCAGAAGTTGCGGAGGGGGATCAGGGCCTTCGCAAGGGATAATGGATTCAATGAGATGTGGGGGAGCTCGATGCTCTCACCGTCGGAGCACTCACCTTTTGGAATTTCTGATCAGGCTATCTCACTTAGTAATCCGCTGGCCAAAGAGGAGTCGGTCCTTAGGCGCTCCTTGCTCCCATCGATGGCGAGGGCGCTGGTTCATAATTCGAATAGGCAGAATTTTCCAATAAGACTTTTTGAGATAGGAAAGGTATTTGAACCCAAGGCGACGGAGGAGGGACTTCCCCTCGAGACCGAAAGGTTGGCATTTTTGTTGACCCGCCCTGATTCGGCGATCGACGAGATGACTCGATTACTTGGACTCTGTTTCGGTTTTTTTAAATTACCTCCGCCGATCCTCGATACCGCTAACGTTTTGCATTCTGGGTCAGTCTTGACCTCCTGGCCAAAGCTTCATCCGACACGATCGGCGGCGGTGGTTTGTAACTCTATCCCAGCAGGGATATTAGGCGAATTGGATCGGGACCTCGTTGCGACACTGACATCCAATACCACAAAAGATAGGGTGGCCTACCTCGAATTGGACCTGGGAGTGCTCTTTTCCCAACTTCCCGGTGCGACTCAAGCCAAGCCGATAAGTCCTTTCCCTCCATCTGAATTCGACCTGGCATTCCTAGTCCCTGAAACCATAGGAGCCCAGGAGGTGGTAAGGGCTATTCGATCCTCCGTAGGGGAGTTATGCGAATCGGTGTACCTTTTCGATAGCTATAAGTCAAAGGAGTTGGGCGAAGCTACCAAGTCCCTGGCGGTGAAGATCCGACTGCAGAATCAGACTGCGACCGTTACCGAAAAAGAGATACAAGACGTAATTGCTCGTGTGGCGTCTGACATGAGTGCGACCTTTGATGCGAAACTCAGGACCGCCTGAAGGAACCCCGCTGACCTTGGTTCGTAGGTCCCAGGGAGGACAGCGGGTATCCGGTAATGCATAAATGAGCAAAATCTTGCATGATAATGCATTATTGCATGGGTTTCGAATATAGGATCTTGATGATGAAAGTAGCGATAGCCGGGGCGTCCGGCTTTGCAGGCGCCGAGTTGATAAAGATCTGTACCAGGCACCCCTTGTTCGAGCTGGTTGCGGTTTTTGCGGAGTCATCTGCGGGCTTAACCGTAAAAGAGAGCCACGCCGGGCTGGCGGATGTCGACCTAGAGATGACTTCAACGGAGAAGTTGCTTAGCGTAGTGGACGACTTGGCGGTCGAGGTTGTATTTCTTGCCCTTCCGCATGGGGCCTCGCAGGATTACGTTCCGCAGCTCATTGAGAGGGAACTGATAGTTGTAGACCTAGGTGCGGATTATCGATTAAAGTACCCGAAAGATTACCGAATTTGGTATGGCGTTGACCACCGTCAACCTGAGCTACTCGAGATGGCGGTTTACGGCCTCGTCGAATTCAATCGGAACCAACTAAAGGGGTCGAGATTTATCGCCGCTCCGGGTTGTTACGTCACAGCGGCCTCTCTGGCGATTAAGCCACTCATCGATGAGGCCTTAGTCCAGTCCGAACCTGTGATAGTCGACGCTGCATCTGGCGTTTCTGGGGCTGGAAGGACGAATAAGGCCCAGAATATGTTCATGTCTGTGGCCGAGAACTTCTCTGCCTATGGTCTGAAAACCCATAGGCACACAATTGAGATCGAGCAAAATACGAATGCCAAGGTCCTCTTCACTCCCCACCTAGCACCAATGACGAGGGGAATACTGGCCACATGTTACCTTAGGCCGACCGATCGAATCGAGTCGCTAGATCCTAAGGACGCCGATGAGCTTTTGGCATCCTGCTACCAAAGGACCTTCTTTGACGACCCCTTTGTCGACGTAGAGGATGGCGCACCAACTACGAGGTCGACCTACGGTACGAACAGGGCAAAGGTCTTTGCTACTTTTGATCAGAGAACTAACTGGGTTATGGCATTTGGTGCCCTCGATAACCTGGTCAAAGGGGCCGCTGGACAGGCGGTCCAAGCACTAAACGTTGCCCTCGGAGTCGATGAATCCCTGGGTCTAAGTGAGATAGGAGTTTGGCCTTGAGTGTCACTACACCCAAAGGTTTTAGGGCTAACGGTATTGCATGTGGAATTAAGGCCTCGGGGGCGATGGACCTTTCGCTGGTGGCGACGAGTACCGGTGAGCCAGCGGTCGCCGTCGCGACTTTCACCCAAAATCGCTCGGCAGCCGCCCCAGTGAGGGTGTCCAAGTCCCACCTGGCGGCCTCTAAAAACAGTGCCTATGCCGTCATCCTCAACAGTGGCAATGCCAACGCAGCCAACGGCGAAAAGGGGATGAGTGACGCTATAGACATGACACGCTTTGTGGCCCAAGAACTCGGAGTTCCAGAGGAGACAGTGCTGGTTTGCTCTACGGGCCTCATCGGGATACCCCTTGATACCACCCCGATCAGACTTGGGGTCAAGGACCTGGTGGAGGGGCTTTCAAGTGATCAAGATGGGGCAAACAGGTCCGCCAGGGCGATCATGACAACCGATACGGTCCCTAAAACGGCGACGCATCTGGGGTTGGGTTTTTCTATAGGATCGATCGCCAAGGGAGCGGCAATGATCGCTCCAAATATGGCGACGATGCTCAGCGTCATCACCACAGACGCCAAGTTAACACCAGAGATTGCACAAGTTGCACTATCCAAGGCGGTGGATGGCAGCTTCAACAGACTTGTGATCGACGGCTGTACATCTACCAACGATACCGTCATCCTGCTATCGTCTCAAGTTGGCGTGGAACCTCGTCCTTCAGTATTTTCCGAAGCTCTGGCGCAAGTTTGTAGGTCCCTCGCAGACCAGATGGCCATGGATGCCGAAGGAGCGCACAAGCTCGTCAGGATCAGGGTTTTTGGTGCCTTAGATGAAGAGCACGCCCTTATTCTCGCAAAAAAGGCGGCATCTTCGCAGCTCGTCCAGTGCTCGTTCTATGGTTCCGATCCATACTGGGGAAGGATTGCCTCGGAATTTGGTTCGGCTGGTGCTGAGTTCGACTTGGACCGATTGAGCGTATCCTACGGCGGCATTGAAGTGGCCAGGGGCGGGATTTCAGTCGATTTCGATCCGGTAGCCCTGGGCAAGGTTATGGCCAAGAGGGAAATATTGATCGAATGCGACCTTGGACTTGGTAGCGGCGAGGCGATGGTGACCACGACCGACCTTTCACCTGAATACATAGCGGAAAACATGAGGACCTCATGAACCGAGACTCAGTGATTGATCCAACCCACCTTCCTAGCTCGGACCCATCGGCTTGGGCCTCGATCCTCCTTGAGGCACTCCCCTATATCCAAAAGTTCATGGGCAAGTGCGTGGTCGTCAAGTATGGGGGAAATGTTTTAGGTGACCGGGTCGACCCAAAGGAGGAGATAGATCAAGAGCTGGACTCCTTCGCCGAGGATATCGTCTTACTCCATTCGGTGGGGATTCTGCCGGTGGTAGTCCACGGAGGTGGACCACAGATCGACGACTGGCTCAACAGGATAGGAAAGGTTTCCACCTTTTCGAACGGATTGAGGGTGACCGATGCCGAAACCCTCGAAGTCGTCAAGATGGTCCTACTCGGAAAGTTGAATCCATCGATTGTCCAGGCGATTAACCGTCACGGAGCAAAAGGCGTAGGGGTTTCTGGCCTCGATTCATCCCTGATAGTGGCGACTAAGGCGAAGGGCGATATCGGCTTTGTCGGCGATATTGAATCGATAAATCCAGAAATAATTCTATCGATCCTCAAGGATGGTCTGATTCCGGTAGTAGCGACGATTGGTGCCGATTCGCAGGGGCAGGGGTATAACATCAACGCAGACTTTGGGGCCGCAGAACTGGCGGCGGCAATCGGCGCCGAAAAGCTGGTCTACATGACCAACGTCGAAGGGGTAAGAAGGAGAGTTGACGACCCAAATACCCTCATACACAGGATGCAGCCAGGTGAACTAGAGGTACTTTTGAGTACTGATACTATTCAAGGTGGAATGCGTCCTAAGCTCCAAAGTGCGCTTTCGGCTAGCAAGAGTGGGGTATCCTCGGTACACATTCTCGACGGAAGGATTCCGCATGCGATCCTTTTGGAGATGCTGACCGATAGGGGTATAGGCACAATGATCACTGAGGATGTGGTGGACAAGTGAGCGATCCCGGACTTGACGTAGCGACCGCCGCAGTTGGGGGGTCTGATCCCTTTGAGTCGCACTTCTTGATGAAGACCTACGGCCCGAGGAGGGTCTGCTTTCTGCGGGGTGAAGGGGCGAGGCTGTATGACGATTCCGACAAGGAGTACATCGATTTCCTAGCCGGCATCGCCGTGGTCTCACTCGGCCATTCCAATTCGATGATTAACAATGTCCTAATTGAACAGTCCAAGAAGCTTTGGCACGTATCGAACTACTTTTATAACGAAAATGCGGGAAGACTAGCGAAGGCGATCGACGAGAAGATAGCGTCTGAATCTAACGGGAGGGTCTTTTTTTGTAATTCTGGGGCCGAAGCTAACGAGGCGGCGATCAAGCTCGCCAGACGATGGGGAGGCGCCGACCGGTTTGAGATCGTAGCTATGCGTCAGGGTTTTCATGGAAGGACGATGGGCGCACTAGCGGCGACGGGTCAGTTCTCCAAAAAGCTCCCCTTTTTGCCGATGCTCGAGGGTTTTACCCACGTCGAGTTCGGAGACATCGCCGCGCTGCGTGCGGCGATTGGGCCCAATACAGCAGCTGTCCTTCTTGAACCGATCCAGGGTGAAGCGGGGGTGATAGATCCTCCTCCGGACTATTTGGACCAAGTCGAGGAGGTTTGCAGGGAGACTGGAGTGCTGCTAATCCTCGATGAGGTGCAGACCGGGCTCTGCAGGACCGGCAAGTGGTTTGCATTCCAACACTCATCTATATCACCCGACATCGTCCTTTTGGCTAAAGCCCTCGGAAACGGTCTTCCAATCGGGGCGATTTGGGCCAAAGAGGCCGTCGCAGGAGCATTTCAGGCCGGAGATCATGGATCCACCTTCGGGGGAGGGGCGCTAGCTACCGCCGTCGGACTCTGTGTCGTTAACGAAATGGAAAGGCTTGGGATCGCCGATGCGGCCAATAGGTCATCATCGATCCTGAGGGATTCACTTATGCGGATAGGACTGGTCAAGTCGTTAAGTGGAAGGGGATTGCTGATCGGGGTTGAGCTAACCAAGCCGGTAGCGGCCAAGTTTGTCTCTTTGGCCCTCGAATACGGATTGGTCCTCTCCCATACCGGACCCCAGAGGCTTAGGCTTGCGCCGCCCTTGGTAATCACCCCCGACGAGATCGCCAAGGGAATAGCAATTTTCGAAAGGGTCGCAAATGAGTTTAGCTAGGAGAATTTTTGATATCGACGACCTCACCCCCGAGGAGTTCGCAGAGGTACTGGAGTTCTCCGCACTGCGCAATCCTCCGAAGGTGCTGTCAAATAAGAGTGTCGCAGCGGTCTTTGAAAAGCCCTCATTACGAACGAGGAACTCCACCGAAGTAGCGATTCGCCAGCTTGGTGGGGGGGTCACCACGATGGTAGATCAGGAGATAGGAATCGGGGTTCGAGAGAGCGCCTCCGATATCGCAGCTACCCTGAGTGGTTACCACGACCTGATCTGCGCACGGGTCAAGAGTCACCAGACCCTCGAGAACTTCGCTTTGGTATCGGTGCCCCGGGGTGTTGGAGTAGTGAACTTGCTATCAGATCAGTCCCATCCCGTGCAGGCACTCGCAGATGTATTGACCATCAAGCAGCTATGGTCCGGCGGTGACCACCCAAAGTTGACCTACGTCGGTGATTCCAATAACGTAGCCAGTTCGCTGGCCAAGGCCGCCTCTTACGCTGGGATCGAAGTGACAATCTCTTCACCCGAAGGATATGAGTTCGACGATCCTTTCCTAGCCGAGCTCAACGTCGGTGAAGGAGTGGTCAAGAAGGTTTCCGATCCTAAAGTGGCGGTCAAGGGGGCCAACTTCATCTACACCGACGTATGGGTGTCGATGGGCCAAGAGGATCAGACCGAGACCCGACTCAAGGCCTTCTCTTCGTACCAGGTTAACTCGGAACTCATGGGGCTGGCGGGGGATGGTGTCAAGTTTATGCATTGCCTACCAGCGCACCGGGAACTTGAAGTTAGTGCCGATGTCATCGACAGTAAGGACTCCATCGTCTGGATTCAGGCGGAGAATCGACTCCACTCGATGAGGGGGCTCCTGTTGAAACTCTTCTGGAAGGCGAATTAGCGATGGTGGCTAAGAATCAAAGGCAGTACCGCATAGCAAAAATTCTCCAGTCGCAGCAGGTTGCGTCGCAGGTTGAACTGGTGACATTGTTGGCTGAAGACGGTATCATCGCTACCCAAGCGACGGTGTCGAGGGACCTCGATGAACTCGGCGCCATAAAGGTAAAGGGATTTGAGGGGGAGAGCGTCTATGCAATACCAGAACTCCCAAAAGACCAGTCGTCGACCTTCGATCACCTCAAGAGGGTAATGGGCGAGTGGGTGGTTGAGATTTCGGTCTCCGGAAACCTCGTCATACTTAGAACCCCACCGGGTTGTGCGCACGTGGTTGCGTCGGCACTCGATAGGTCCAGGATCGACGGACTTCTCGGGACTGTCGCCGGAGACGATACCCTACTGGCCATCGCAGACGAACCTACTTCAGGACACATCCTGGCAAAAAGAATGTCGGAGCTAGCGGGTATATCGTTGGGCTGACCTTGTCCTATTTTGGAGGCCTTTTGGAGGCCTTTAGGAGGCTTTTTGAGGCTTGCGCCTTGGCCTGGACCATCGTTGCCCGGGCGGTGCCGAGCTAAGTTAACCTACTAGGAGTCGCAATGGCTCAATCGATTTAGTTGAGATCAAAGATTTACCAGATAGAAAGGGCCGGATAAATGGGAAAGAAGAGGCTCGTGTTGGCTTATAGCGGCGGTTTGGACACCTCCGTCGCAGTCAAGTGGCTCAGTGTCGAACTCGGGTACGAGGTTGTTGCGGTGTCGGTCGACGTTGGCCAGGGCGGCGATTTTGACGAGCTAAAGGAGAGGGCTACCCAGGCGGGTGCCATTGCCGTCGAGGTGATCGATGCTAAGGACGAATTCGCCGACGAATATGTATTCCCGGCTATAACGGCAAATGCCTTGTACGAGGGCAAATATCCACTCGTTTCTTCGCTGTCTAGGCCCATTATCTCAAAGCACCTCGTTGACGCAGCCAAGAGGTACTCAGCGCAAGCCGTGGCGCACGGTTGCACCGGGAAAGGCAATGACCAGGTCCGATTCGAGGTCTCTATACGAGCGCTCAACCCGAACTTAGAGATAGTCGCACCCGTGAGGACCTGGGGCTTCTCGCGGGAAGATTCGATCGATTACGCAGCGAAACACGACGTAAGAGTTAAAGCGACCAAGGAGAAGCTCTACTCAATCGATCAGAATTTGTGGGGTAGGGCCATCGAATGTGGAGAGATGGAGGATCCGTGGGTCTCTCCACCAAAGGGCGTCTACGAAATGACCATAGCTAGCCAAAGTGAACCCTCTGAGGTGATTATTGGGTTCGAAAGGGGGAAGCCCACTTCGATCAACGGGAGAACGTTGTCGCTGGTCCAGCTTATCGATCAGCTCAATTTACTCTGCGGATCATATGGGATCGGGCGCATCGACATGGTCGAGAATCGACGTGTTGGCATTAAAAGCCGCGAAGTCTACGAGGCCCCCGCTGCGATTGCCTTGATCGCAGCGCACGCAGATCTAGAAGACGTCACTTTGGAGAGGGAATTGGCCCACGAAAAGCGGCGAATACAAAATGAGTGGTCTCGCTTAGTCTATGACGGAATGTGGTTTTCCCCCCTAAAGGCGGCATACGACTCCTTTTTGGACTACTCCCAGGAATTTGTCACCGGAGAGGTCCGACTGGTGCTCGAACCAAATGCACTCCATGTCGAGGGGAGGAGGAGCCCACACTCGCTCTATGACTATTCGCTTGCGACCTATGATTCGTCCGACCTGTTCCGCCATCAAGATGCTGAAGGCTTTGTAAGGATATTTGGCTTAGGCGTCCAGACTTGGGCATCGAAGCAAGGGAAATTGGACTAGGTAAAGATCTATGACACTTTGGCAAGGAAGGTTTTCATCAACTCCGGCAGACGAGTTGATGGCTTTTACCGAGAGCTTATCTTTTGATATCAGGCTTTGGAGACAGGACATCTTCGGGTCTAAGGCACACGTCCTTGGCTTGAAGGAGTCCAAGATCCTAACGCCACTCGAGTCAGAGATACTCCTCGGTGCCCTGGACCAGGTTGAGAGGGAGATGGAGGAGGGAAATTTCGTCTCCCAGGGAGACGAGGATATTCACTCGGCCATCGAGAGACGGGTAACAGAGATAGCCGGGGATACCGGTGCGAAGCTGCACACCGGTAGGAGCAGGAATGACCAGGTCGCTACGGACCTGCGGCTTTTTGTAAAGGGTGCACTCATTGGTCTGGCAAAGGACGTTATCGCCCTGGAGAGGGTGTTGCTCGATCTCGCTGAATCCGCCGGCGATACTTACCTTCCGGGTTACACCCATACCCAAAGGGCCCAACCTATCTTGGTTGCCCATCACATGTTGGCTCACGGGTGGGCGTTCATGCGTGACCTGGAGCGGATAGCCGACGCCTATAAAAGGGTAGACGTATCACCCCTCGGGGCCGGAGCACTAGGCGGATCGACACTACCACTAAAACCCGACTTCGTCGCTTCGAAGCTCGAGTTTGCGGGACGATTTAGAAATTCGCTCGATGCTGTTTCCGATCGAGATTTTGTAGCCGAGACGCTTTTCGTACTAGCTACTATCGGCATTCATCTCTCGAGGATTGGCGAGGAGATAGTCCTGTGGTCGACGGAGGAGTTCAGCTTTGTCCGACTAGACGACGCCTATTCGACGGGATCTTCGATGCTGCCCAATAAAAAGAATCCCGATATTGCGGAGCTCTCGCGGGGCAAGGTGGGACGACTCATCGGAAATCTGACCGGGATGCTTGCGACACTGAAGGGCCTTCCACTCTCTTACAATCGCGACCTTCAAGAGGACAAGGAGCCGCTCTTTGACTCCCTCGATACCGTGACCCTCGCATTGAAGGCGACCGCGGGGATGCTTGCGACCGCTAACTTCGACTACGCAACCATGAAGGCGGCCGCTGATTCTGAGGCACTTGTAGCGATAGACCTAGCCGAGTTCCTAGTCATGAAGGGTATTCCTTTTAGGAAGGCCCATGGAATTGTCGGTGGCATTATCAGGGACTCGGTGGAGCGTAGAGTGCCAATTTCGGAACTCGTCGCAGCCCATCCCCAGCTGGGAATCGAAGCCCTTGAAATTGTCGAGCCCGGTGGTGCTATCAGACGTAGGGTAACCCCAGGTGGATCGGGAATCGAAGCGGTCAAAGACCAACTCGTCGAGTTCACCGAGAGGCTTAATCAGGAATCGAAAAGTTTTGAAGACCTCGGATAAAGAAAAGGATGGGCAGAATTGATCCCTAGGAGACTAGTCGAGACTAGGAGCGTGCTCTTTTCTGACCTAGACGCGCAAGGGATCGTATATAACGCCCACTATTTGAAGTACATCGACGATGCACTCGACGGGTGGCTACGCAGAATCGGGGTTACCCTCGGGGACTCGCCTTGGGAAGTCGTTGTTAAGAAGATGGACATCGAGTGGTTCTCGCCGCTCTACGTCGGGGAACTCTTTGAGATCGTCTTCGGCCTCTCAAAGAAGGGGAAGACCTCCTTCGAGCTCGTTTTTGACGCATCTGCGGTGTGTCCGCCTCTGCCAAAGCGGGACGCAGGTACGGCACTTGGGGGGTATCCGAGGCGTAGTTTTTCAGCTCGGGCGGTCTATGTCGGCATAGACGGAGAGAGCAGGCGTCCGATAGCTATGCCCGATTGGATCTATACCGAATTAGTAGAAGACGAGTAAGGCCTATGACCAAAATGTCTCACCGTGGTCTCCCAAGGAGCGAATGAAGACATTTTGGCCCGAAGAACCAGGCGCCAGCTTGAACGCTAGCTGAGAGCCAATAATAGCTACAAGGTCAGTAGTAGTTGGCGAGGTCGTTTGCAAACTTCGTGCAGTCAATCCTTGTAGGCGTCGATAAGTACCTTTGCTACCTCGGGCCTGGAGAACTGAGAGGGGAGTTCTTGGCCGCTGCTCAGCATTTCTCGGACCTTGGTTCCAGAAAGTACCAGGTGGTGGGCGGAATCGTGTGGACACGTCCTCTTTGAAACCACCTGTTCGCACCTTTTGCAAAAGAAGCTGTGCTCGAAGCGTACGATGGTTATTCCGATCTCTTCTTGGGGGAACTGATCAAAGATTTCCTGTGCGGCGTAGGTCCCGTAATAGTCGCCCACCCCGGCGTGGTCTCGCCCCACAATAAAGTGGCTGCATCCGTAGTTCTTCCTCGAAATGGCGTGCAGTATCGCTTCCTTGGGCCCGGCGTACCTCATCGCTGCTGGGTAGACTCCTAAGACAACCCTATTGGCCGGGTAGTAGTTCTCCAGGAGTACCCGGTAGGCCTTCATTCTGGTGGCCGCTGAAACGTCATCTCCCTTGGTAAGTCCGACGAGCGGGTTTAAAAATAGACCATCAATGAGTTCGAGGGCGACCTTGTGAAGGTATTCGTGTGCGCGGTGGATCGGATTGCGAGTTTGAAAGGCGATTATCGTCTTCCATCCGCGAGCCTCGAATTCCCTTCGTGCATCGAGGGGGGTCAGGTACTCGTGCTCGGTGTACTGCCTTGGGATTTCGTGAAAGACGATCGGGCCAGATATAGCCTCAGAACCCCCGTTATAGAGGGCCTTTACCCCGGGATGCTCCTCGGAAGTGGTCTGGTAGACCGATTGAGCCTCGACTTCAAGGTCTACCTCGAACCTTTCTACTATGTCCATTGTCGCAATCGAATTTCCCGATTTTACAAGGCGAAGCTTGGTCTTACCTTTAGGCAGCCAGCCTTTGGGAAGCTGGAAGGTGATCGGTATCGGCCAAAGCTCGCCAGAGACGAGGTGCATCGAGTCGATACAAGAAATCCAGTCGTCGTAACCCATGAAGGTTTCAAGCGGGGAATAAGCGCCGATCGCAACCATCTCTAGGTCCGCTAATTGACGGGGATTGCACTCCCACTGTGCATAGCTGTCGTTGAGCCGCTCCGCAGCAGCGATAGTCGGGGTAGTCAATTCGTTTTTTCTACCTACGCCTTGGTGCACTGGGTTTATCTTTAGGTGATCCATTCTTCCTTCTACTGCCACTATCTACTGCCACTATCTACTGCCACTATCTACTGCCACT
>JABEUO010000169.1 GCA_013044415.1 Acidimicrobiaceae bacterium | reverse complement strand
TGGAGAAGTACAAAGGCGTTGAATTGCCTTCGTTTAGGGGTCACATCATCCATGATGATGCATTTGACATCGAAGCCAGGAGGCCAGATCCCGGACGCCTGATCGAGGCGTACAACATATCTGCTTCGACGCTGAACCTTTTACGGTCGCTGACTCGTGGCGGCTTCGCTGACCTATCGCAGGTTCACAACTGGAACCAGGAATTTGTGGCTACATCTTCCGAAGGTGAGCGTTACGACACCATAGCTTCAGAAATTACCCGGGCACTCAAGTTCATGGCGGCCTGCGGGATCGACCTCGCTGACGAAGCGGCACTAGGGCAAGTGGACTTCTGGACCAGCCACGAGGCACTACTGCTGCACTATGACGCAGCTTTGACCCACAAGGTAGCAAACACAGACCTCTACTATGACCTCTCGGCCCACATGATCTGGATTGGAGAAAGAACCCGTCAGGTTGATTCGGCCCACATCCGCTATGCTTCCGGGGTTGCCAACCCTATCGGTTGCAAAGTGAGTCCGAAGATATCTAGTGATGAGTTGCTTGAACTCTGCGCAATCCTCGACCCCAAAAAACAGCCCGGACGTCTCACCCTCATTTCTAGGATGGGGAGGTCACAGATCGAGGACTCCCTTCCGCCTCTAGTCGAGGCCGTTCGCAACGAAGGTTACCCGGTGATATGGTCGTGTGATCCGATGCACGGCAACACCTTCGTATCGGAATCGGGCTATAAGACCCGAAGATTCGAAGACGTACTCGAAGAGATAAGGCTATTTTTCGAAGTCCACCGGTCCATAGGGACCTGGGCCGGGGGTGTTCACATCGAGTTGACAGGAGACGACGTCACCGAATGCGTCGGTGGCTCGGAGGAAATCCTGCTAAGCGAGCTCGATTCAAACTACAACACCATCTGTGACCCGCGGCTGAACGCTCGTCAGAGTTTGGACCTCGCGTACAGGGTGGCCGAACTGCTTATCCGGTGACACTGCGGACCCGATAGCTAACCTCGAAAATCCTACCAGTCGGGTCTCGGGCGGGTATTGAGACCAACATCCGCTTCGTCCATCTCGAACAGTACCAGTGGATACCGGGAGCTACGATTTGATTTGAAAAACAAAAATATTCGTCTTATGTGACTCGGCGGCGAGAGCCGACCGCCGTTTTACCCAATATGACCATCAGGATAGAAACCCATCTGACTCGCTAGGGCATCGAAGGTCACAACTTGTCTCTCAAGCTGCAGACACCAGAAACGACGAGCGCGGATCCAAAACGAATCAATCGAGCGATGTTTCAGAAAATCAGGCTGCCAAACTCGCCCTAATAGCGATCGAAGGTAGCTCGGCATCTCCGCCGCTACGACTTCGCTAGCACCTCCGATTGTCGTAGAGCAGTTCTGGATAGCGTCAGCTGACAAACGAGTCCAACTTTAAGCAACAACTAGAGATTTTTCGTGGCTAAACCGCCGTCTAGGAGACCAATGTCTTGTGAGGAGGCAGATAGGCGGTCTGAAGGCAAAGCTTCTGTAGCGGCCTTTCGTAGTCGCGAAGCGTCCCTTGCCACCAGGTCGAACTCGGCTAGTTCGACTCGTGCTTCCTGTTTCCATCGGCACAAAAAGACTTCTTGGGCCATCGTCTCTTGGCAGACTTTGCCAATTCAGAGGAGAACTGCCGCTCGTGAATGCATGCGATTATTTATGCAATCACTGCTATACGGTTGTATATTCCTCCTTGAGAGGTCGGCGGACTCATGCTGAGCGGTGTTCCTCTGCGTGACTTTTGGCCCCTCATTACGGGACTCATGCATTTTCGAGGCCATTTAGCGCACATCCAAATCAAAGCCCAGAATTAAAGTCTTTTCTCATTTTTTCTCAAACGTCAAGAAACCTAGTTCATTTCGTTTACGGTATTCAGCAAGCGTTCAAGTTTGCCGATTAATGGATCTGGCGGCTCTTGCCTAGCGTGTCCACCATTAGGGAGTAGGTTGTAGTGAATTTTAAAAACTTCGGGGGAGACCTTCTGCGTTTGGGGGCGAAGCGAGTCTTGATGTCTAGCGCCATTGCATTGGCGTTGCTCTGGATAGCTCCGACCCTCTACCAAAGCTCAACGAAGCAAACCCAAACTACCGCTACTGCCCATAGTGCGCTGGCGTCGTTCTCAGGAGTCTCTGGCTATAACCTCGTGGGCTCCGACGGCGCTATTTACCCCTTCAATGTCCACAGCCATGGCAGCCTGGTTGGAACGAAACTGAACAAACCTATCGTAGCCTCCGTATCTACCCCGGACGGATTGGGGTACTGGCTGGTCGCTTCGGATGGAGGGGTCTTCTCCTTCGGGGATGCCCAGTATTACGGATCTACCGGGGGGATGGTTCTCAATAAGCCGATCGTCGGGATGGCATCCACCCCAGATGGCAAGGGGTACTGGCTGGTCGCTTCGGATGGAGGGGTCTTCTCCTTCGGGGATGCACAGTATTACGGATCAACCGGTGCGATGGTTCTCAATAAGCCGATCGTCGGGATGGCATCCACCCCAGATGGCAAGGGGTACTGGCTAGTCGCTTCGGATGGAGGGGTCTTCTCCTTCGGGGATGCCCAGTATTACGGATCTACCGGGGCGATGGTTCTCAATAAGCCGATCGTCGGGATGGCATCCACCCCAGATGGCCTCGGATACTGGCTAGTCGCTTCGGATGGAGGTATCTTCTCCTTCGGCGA
>JABEUO010000168.1 GCA_013044415.1 Acidimicrobiaceae bacterium | reverse complement strand
TTAGCGAAGTACACACTAATTCTTCAGATATTAGATGCTACGAGCACGGCGCGGTGAGAAGATACTGGGCGGTATAGCCACGAACTCTCCTCCTGTCCAGCTGACCAAGAGCCTCGTAGTTGGAATCCTTGACGTAGCCGTTAAATCCTTCGATGGTGTTTCTTGCCGTCGAATACATCGTCTGCCACTCAGCGCCGCCGCAATGGAAATCTTGAGCGTACTTGGCTCGTCACCAAAATTGGAGAGCTAACCGCCGATCTTGAGGAAAACTTCAGCCGCATGGCAGATCCTGGTGACATCGTATCACCTGTCTTGATTCATGATCGATGATGAATGTGCTGGCTTCTGTAGACCTGATAGAATCGATACCGTGTTCGCATCAATGTCGCTTCGATTAACCATCAAGAATGCCAAGGCCTTGGCATTCTTTGGTACGTCTTGCCTCGAATCGACACGAATATCCAAATCCTTTCAAGCTTGACATAAGTGCCTTTTGGGTGCATTGATGCAGAGCGACTTGGCCGGTAAGCGAGTTCAGGCCCTTTTTAGGAATTAGCCTCAGAATCCCTTCGCTTCCCGCTACAACCCGGTCAAAGCACTTCGCCTGACATAGCACCTTAGAGGGCATCTCGCTCACATTCACTAAATCAAAGTGCAAGCATCGGCTCCGCCCGATCTCTTTTCAATCAATCCACTATGAGCAATCAATCCACTATGAGCAGGGAGCAGAAATGCCTAAGGAACTCAATGCACATAAAACCTTCCTCGTCATCGGTGACGTGCACGGTCAGTGGGACTGCGTAATCGATGCCATCAATTCAGCTACCGACATCCTTGGCCATGTTCCCGATCTCGTACTCCAGGTTGGAGATGCAGAAGCCATACGAAACGAAGAAGACCTGGCTACGGTACACGTACCCAACAAGTATCGCTCAATGGGACTCTTTTCAGCCCTTGGGCCCGGAGATCTCAAATCACCGGTTTATTTTATCGGAGGTAACCATGAGCCTTATGAAATGCTCGACGAAAACCAAGGAGACCCACCCATCAAGTGGGGCGACAACGTCTACTACCTGGGACGCGCCGGTGCGGCAACCATCCACAACCTAAATATCGCTTGGCTCTCGGGAATCCAGCGCAGTGTTATGTTGGAGACTCGGAGACCATCGAAGAAGGAGCGCACCTATTACCTCGAGAGTGAAGTGGAATTCACCAAGAAAAATGGGTCGATGCTTGGCGATATCGACGTTGTAATCACCCACGATTGGCCGATCGGTATCCAAGATGGACGAGGGACGGAGCTTATCCGCAGTATCACTGAAGCGCTTCAGCCACAGCTTCACGTCTGTGGCCATATGCACACCCATCATGAGGCTGCGATTGGCAAGACGAAACTCCATGCACTTAACGTCGTCCCTCCTGCGGGACGAGGAGAAAATAGGTTCGGGTGGTGGCGGCTTTACCGCAAAGAAATGGGAGTTATAAACTGCATTTGGATAGGAAGCTAACCCGTCGGAAACCTATCGACACAGATCAAGACCTAGGTTGCGTCCCAGAAAGCCAAGTGCACATAGCGGTGCTGGTAACGGGTGACAACGTTATTAGCACCAAAACCACCACGTACTCAAGGTGGTTCCACAACGTGCACACCGAGACTCCAACTACCGCCAGACCTAGTGGCCTCGGGGACCTCGGTCCGCTAGGGCAAGGTAGCCACCAACCAGGCCAAAAGGCCCTTCGAAGCGAGCTATCTCCCTCCGCCGATGAATTAGATAAAATTCTATTTGGCCAGTTCCAACAGACCCATTCACGACGGTGGCGTCTGAAGCGCCACCGTCAGATGTTGTTTCCAAAGAGTCCGCCGACTATTCCGCCCGTAATACCACCGGTGGCGGCCGCAGACCCGTTGCCTGATGGTAAATACGGCTCAAGGGCGTGCGCCAAGAGTGCAACTGGCATGGACTGTAACCAGACCTCGCCTGGACCGGTCAGCGCGACGAGGTGATATCCGTCACCGCCGAAGAATATATTTGACAGGCCCTGCACTGTGGTGATCTGGAAAGCAACCGAATCCTGAAACATCCCGACGTGTCCGGGGTGTACGAGTATACTTTGGCCCGGATTGAGGTTGTAGTTAATTATCTCGCCTGAAAGCTCGATCCACGCAGTACCGGTACCTTCAAGTCTTTGGAGAATGAAACCATCCCGACCGTACAGTCCGGCCCTAAAGGACTGCTGGAGGCCGATGGTCGGCGTGATTCCGTCGGTTCCACATAGCCAGCCCGTCCTATGAACCAAATACCCCTTACCCGGAGCAATCTCGACATTGAATATTCGACCTGGCAACTTAGCGGCAAATGCAACCATTGCTGGGCCGCCGGCTGCTTGGTACTTGGTAAGAAATAGGCCTCCGCCACCCACCACTCGCTTTAGCGAAGACATGAGGCCTTTACCGCTACCACCCGTTGAGGTGGTCTGACTCATCTGCATATTCGGGGTCATCCAGGAGAGTTCACCGTGGGTAGAAATGACTGACTCCCCGTTGTCGAGGGTCACCTCCAATACGGGCATTGTCGTACCCTTGACTTCTGCTTTCATATTCCCTCCCTAGCTAACCAGAGCCAAAGTGAGATTATCATCGAATCTAAATCGGCGGGGAAGATTTCATCCAAATTTCTGTTGTCGCTTAGGAGAATTGAATTCTGCGATTTGTATGAAGAAACTAAAGCTTCACACAGTTGATTTCAAGTTAAGTCCAATTTAGCCGCCCTTAGTCTATAGCACTATGTCGTCTGAAATATTGATTACCCCACCGTCTCAAGTCCCACTTGAGATTCCACCATACGGAGATGCTGAGTGAAGATATTAGATCAGGAGCTTGGAAAGGTTGGCCTCTCACTCCTTGCGGTAACTGCGTTGGGAGCCGCTGGGCTGGCCTTTCATGGGTACGGGCACGGGGTAGTTACCAACGGTGGCAATATCTCCGCTGCCGTCCCGACTTCGTCGGGGTCAACTACACAGGGGTCAACTACAAAATCCACTAAAAGTTCGAACAGTCCCTCCTCGAGCTCCACGGGATCTTCGAGTACCGCCAAGTCAGCGTCTGGGTCCGCCGCAGCGCCGGTCAAGCTAGGTCCAGTTCTCTCTTCGACGCAATATGCTAAGTACGCTTTCCAGATCTACCCCGGAAGTGAAAGCTCACAAACGAAGCTAGCCCTTGCCGGCTTCGTAGTAAAGGTACACCCGGGAGCAACGGCAGAAACCATTACCTTGGCACCCGCGTCGTCTCCCACGTCAACTCAATCCGCAACTTACGCTAAGGGCGACAAGGTCTACTTTATCGAAGCAAGTTTTAGCGATGATTCGGGAAACAACGACTATGGCGGGAGCGACGATGGGGTAATCGTTACTACACCAGCTGGGAGGATTGTCGAATGATGGCAAGTAGAGAGCGATTCTGTAAAAGTGAGGTGCGGGCGTGAGTGTGTCAAACCAAAAGGTTTCTCAGGTACGCAGGGACTCAATGTCCCGTTCAAAAAGTACCCTCAACTCGAATTCGGTCCCTGGCCCTACCCCACATTCCGAGTCGTTACATAAAAAGTATGACTTGCTCGAAAACATCGGCGAATGGGGATTCGTTGCGGCCAGGGTACTTTTAGGGCTGGTGCTACTTTGGTTTGGATACCACGAGCTCGTGGTGCCAGGGCTTTGGACCGGATATGTCCCGATCATCTCGCAGAGCTCTCACCTTGCCCAGATTCTGGTTCTTACCCACGGCTGGGTCTTGACTATCCTCGCGGCGGCACTGATATTCGGAGTTGCACCTAGGTTAGCTTCTCTACTTGCCGTGGTACTAATGATAGAAATAATTATCACCCTGATAGCGACTGCTGGGCTATCTGACCTTGTACTACGGGACGTCGGGGTACTTGGATTAGCACTAGCCCTACTCGGAAGGTCACACAACAGACTCGTGTTGACCACCTAAAGACCTAAAGAATCGAAGTATTTGCCTGGTTGTCCCTCCAGGACTAGCTCAAAACGGTCCATGACCGAGTGAACTTCGTGACGAAAGGTACTACTGGCGAACATCGGCCTGGCCGGGTGTCCGGTAATTAA
Organism: Acidimicrobiaceae bacterium; assembly: GCA_013044415.1. Lineage (GTDB taxonomy): Bacteria > Actinomycetota > Acidimicrobiia > Acidimicrobiales > Acidimicrobiaceae > JABEUN01. The sequence continues at coordinate 2,834 of JABEUO010000168.1, read as the reverse complement.
AGGCTCCTAAAAACCTCGTCCTTAGGGGCTTTTAATAACCCACCGGTCCGTAGGTCCGATTTAGGGCCAATAGTGATTATTCAGCTCGCTCGCTTCTCTAATCGAAGTCAGGCACCCGAAGTCAGTCACCCGGGTGAAGCACACCCTTTGGAAGGAGAGCCCGCTTGGGACTCGCTTCGGCCTGTCTGGGCTAGTGCACATTGCATCTATTTATCCGCGTTGCTACCATCGAGCAGGGAGTCGACCAGTCCCAACAAGGCGCCTTTCCGTCTTTAAGTTGGCCGTCCAGCGCTAAAAGCGAGCGACTCGCCCTGAGACTAGGACGGATCCATAGCCCACTACGCTCTGCAGTAGAGGAGCAGCCCACAAGGGGGAACCCGTACCGGGTAAGAGTCGCTCCTCAGCATCGATTAGTCGTTTCGTGGATTGGGGAATCAAAATATCTCTTAGGGTTATCGCTTCGGTAGCGTTGGCTATCTTTCTCGCCGAACTACCTGACAAGACGTCGATCGCTGCCCTCTTTCTGGCCCGCAAGCTCCCCCGCCGGCAGGTACTCTTGGGTGCCTGGGCGGCGCTGATCCTGCAAGCAATCATTTCAGTGCTCGTTGGCACTACCTTGTATCTGCTTCTTCACAACCTCGCCAGATATCTCTCGGTGGGTGTAATGTCGGTAACTTCAGTATTCATGTTCATACGGGTTTTTCGGCCCGAAGGCACCTCTGAGGGCGCTAAAAAGGGACCGCCAAGGATACTGAATCCATTTGTTATCAGTTTTATGGCCATCTTTCTCGCCGAAATTGGAGACGTCACCGAATTTGCCACGGCGAGTTTCGCCGCGAGCACCCATAAGCCGCTAGCCGTCGTAATCGGGTCGAGTATCGGTTTGGTCGCTGCATCGGGAATATCAGTCAACTCCTCGATTTTGATGGAGAAGGTACCCGAAAGGATCCTATGGGCAATTGGCGGCGGGCTAATGGCGACCTTCGCAATATTTACAGCCCTGGGGTTCACCATATGACCAGGGCTACTCACCGTCACCCGGCCACCGGACCAGCCGAAGCTGGCGGAGAGGGAGGGATTTGAACCCTCGGACCGGTTTTAGCCGGTCAACTCATTAGCAGTGAGCCCCATTCGGCCGCTCTGGCACCTCTCCGACGATACAAGACTAACGGATTTGTCGGGCTGACCTTGCGAAAACGGCTAGCTTTACTAGCAACGCAATGACATTGTCTATTCGAACCGATCAACTTGGGATGTTTTTAGCCGATACCGGCTCAATTCAGTCTCTAAACTAGCCATGCCCTACTGCTTCGTATCGCTTAAGTCGGACAGAACAACCGAATTCGCATAGACTCTCTTGGCTGGGCAAAGAACTTAGAGACAAAAGGGATGTATAGGCAGCACTTATGCACGCAGATCAGCACTTATTGACCTATTTTCAAGCTCTCATCATGGGCCTTTTGCAAGGTATTTCCGAGCTCTTTCCAATTTCTAGCCTCGGACACTCAGTTGTACTGCCCCAGCTTGTCGGCTGGCACCAGCTGGCACAGGCACAGAGTGCCAAATCCTCATACTTTTTGAGCTTTCTAGTGGGCCTCCACGTCGCTACCGCCCTGGCCCTATTCATCTTCTATCGCCACGATTGGATCCGTATCATCTCGGCGGTGATTAAGAGTATCTTCACAAGGCGTATCGATAACTTCGACGCACATTTCGGGTGGCTTCTTATCGTGGCGACTATCCCGGCTGGGATTGTCGGTCTCCTCTTTGAGAACCTATTTCGTGTGCTTTTTGCCAAACCGTTAGCAGCGGCAATCTTCTTGTTCATCAATGGTCTAATACTTCTTGTCGGTGAGAGGGCGCGCCATGCCGAGGTCCTTAGGTCAGAAAAACGTCAGCACTCACGGACGACCCCGATCCTTCAGGAGGATTCCCGTACAATTTCAGAACTCAACTTCAAGGAGGCTGGAATAGTCGGAGTTGCGCAGATCTTTGCGCTTTTAGCTGGCATATCACGATCCGGAATAACCATGGTCGCCGGCCTCTTGCGGGGACTAACTCACGAAGACGCAGCCAGGTTCTCCTTCATGCTCGCAACTCCGATAATCGCAGCAGCCGGCTTGTATAAAATACCGCACCTCTTCAGCTCCGCTGCCGCCGGGGTGCGTCCCCAGATCTTGATCGGATCAATTGCAGCTTTTGTGGCGGCCTACCTTTCAGTTCGATTTCTGACCAGGTACTTTAAGGCCAACAACCTCTACCCATTTGCCGCCTACTGTCTGGCCTTTGGCTCGCTTCTAATCGTAAGATTTATCTAGTCTCTCCAAACTGGCTATAACTGGCATAAATAGGGTTGCAACAGTTGTCGCAGTGATCCGCTATACCAAGATCAAATGAAACTGCGAAAGTGGGCGCTGTCCAAGAAATACATCCTCAGACGGCATACAAGTGGTATCGTGTCGGTGTTTTGCCTTTGCCCGCACGTAAAGTCGGTCAACGCTTACTGGTGAGCGACTTAGAGTCACAACGCTCTGTTTCCAAGTCAGCCGCTGTATATGCCCGAGTCTCTCCTGCGGATCAGAAACAAGGCCCATATCGCCAGGTAGCCAGAGTCCTTTCCCGGGCAACAGAGCACGGATACTCAATGATGCGCGTAGTAAGCAAAGTCGGCTCATCACTCAATGGCCCTAGCTTTCAGGTTGGTTGTCGTAGACCCAGACGAGGTAGACGACGAATTATTCACATCACATTCTAAAATGCGCCAAATGGTCCTTTTAATTTCTCCAGGGGTGTGTTAATCTTCACATGACATGCTCACACCGGAAGAACTGGCC